>NZ_JZAM01000426.1:0-394 GCF_000960595.1 Vibrio sp. S234-5 | reverse complement strand
TGCTGGGGTAAGCGTAACCAGCTTGTGGAGCACGAAAAAAACGGCTTGGGAGGAAACGGTGCACAGGCACTACGAAGTTAAGGAGCGATCAATTATCTTGTTTAACGACCAAGGAACGATTTATAAAGGTGGTAGTAGCGATGTTTTCCGAGGTATAAAATAGCAAGAATAAAGTCATTTCGGAAAGGCCGCTTGTTATGCTCGAATTCCCCCTGCCGCAACATAACCACTTGCTCGCTCAGCTTTTCGATGAAGTCCAGAGACGAATATATCCTCAGCTTGAACTGCTGCCACTGCTGTTGGGTCATGTGATTTATCAATCTGGAGATATTCTTCGTCATGTCTAGTTTCCAACCAATCCAATCATTTCTATGTCGTATGTGATGGAACGTGC
>NZ_JZAM01000425.1:0-400 GCF_000960595.1 Vibrio sp. S234-5 | reverse complement strand
ACCAAAAATGCCACGCGGCATGAATCCCTCTTGAACGCTTTGTTATGCTTAAGCTTCAATGACTTATGTTTTACCAAACTGAGATTAACTCAGCTTTAACTCACAAACAAAAGCCGAAAACCAAAAAACTGAGATGACTCATAATTTTGAAAATCAGACTTTGAAATTTGGCAGATAAAACCGAAAAACCTAAGATCAAACTTCTGATTGAGCCAACCGCCCTAAACTCGCGCTTGCCCGAAAATTGACTGAGGCAACGCTCTGAATTTCCAGCGCTAAAGAACAAGTGTCCGGAAAACAGCGCCCAATGGAGCCAACTTGCCGACAAACACAAAACTGAAAAGCCAAAGGAACAAAGAAGAACCATAACTCACTGATTTTGCGTGATTAAGCATAACGC
>NZ_JZAM01000424.1:0-394 GCF_000960595.1 Vibrio sp. S234-5 | reverse complement strand
GTTGTGTGGCTCGGTTTGACGAATTATCGCCCTCGCGGCGCGATCGGCTGGTGAGAAGAAACCGTCGTACAGTTTACTGGCGACATCGTCACTATCGGCAAACGCGCGTTCAATGGAAAAAAGTTGCACCAACTTTTCACGGACTTCTGGGTGTTGACGGATCTGTGCTAATTTGGCCAAACTCTGCTCGCGGTCGATGCCAATGCTCGCCGCATTTTCTGCCGTCAGCGTTTTTGCAGGGGCCAAAATTGGGCATTTATTGAGATGTACCAATTTCACTGGCACTGGCAGCAGCTCGTCAAGATCTTCTCGCTTGGTATAGAGCCGCTCGTGTAACTGCTCGGCGCTTAGCGCAAACAGTGGCTGTGGATCTTTCGCCAAATCGATCACGATC
>NZ_JZAM01000423.1:0-395 GCF_000960595.1 Vibrio sp. S234-5 | reverse complement strand
GCTTTACCCTCGGTCCGCAACATCTCTGCCGATATGAAAATTAACCACCTTACCGTCATGAAAGGCTATCAGTTACTTGTTGATGAAGGACTAGTGGAGAAAAAACGTGGCCAAGGCATGTTTGTCGCACAAGGGGCAATTCAACAATTGCGCTCTGCGGAAAAGGCTCGCTTTCTTGAACAGCAAATTCCTCAAATAGCCAATACATTACAACGTCTGGACATGTCAGTTGATGAACTTGTCCAGCAACTAAACCCCCATATGAAAGGTGACCAATGAGCGCATTAGTCAGTGTAAAAAACGTCTCCAAGCAGTACCGTCAACAAGGAGAGGCGCTTCATGATGTGAGATTTGACTTACATGCTGGTCAAGTGCTTGGTTTGCTCGGCCACAAT
>NZ_JZAM01000422.1:0-395 GCF_000960595.1 Vibrio sp. S234-5 | reverse complement strand
TTCCTACGATAGCAACTTCCTCACCCCCTTTCAGGATACCGCGCTCGATACGGCCAGTTACTACTGTACCACGTCCTTGGATTGAGAATACGTCTTCGATTGGCATCAGGAACGGCATGACTACTGCACGCTCTGGCTCTGGGATGTAGTTGTCTAGCGCTTCTGCTAGTTCTACGATTTTCGCTTCCCACTGCTCGTCGCCGTTTAGTGCGCCTAGTGCAGAACCTTGGATAACTGGTAGGTCATCACCTGGGAAGTCGTACTCAGACAGAAGATCACGAACTTCCATTTCGACTAGCTCTCGAAGTTCTTCATCATCAACCATGTCACATTTGTTCATGAATACGATGATGTAAGGAATACCAACCTGAGGGCCTAGAAGGATGTGCTCACGA
>NZ_JZAM01000421.1:0-369 GCF_000960595.1 Vibrio sp. S234-5 | reverse complement strand
TGCATATGTGTATAAGTGACAGGTGTAGTACAGAGTGACGACGGAAGAAGGTTCCACGGACTGAAGCTTGACCAGAAATACGAATACGTTTTCCATCGTCAAGCAACGTCGCATAGGCAAGCGTCCCTGCCATCCCCCAGTCGAGCTCTTTCTCCCCGTCAATCATCGCAACACGATCACTGTAGAGCTGGGTCACTCGACTGGGCAATACGTGATTTTGTGGGTATTGGCATATACGTCGTCCTAGCTCGACTAAACGTTTTTTATCGAATTCATTTGCACAAGGTTTTTCCCAGTCGTGCCCCAGGTAAGGAGACTAGTCTACAGAATGTAGAGCCATTGTGGGCCATGCTTGGACCACCACTTCAC
>NZ_JZAM01000420.1:0-396 GCF_000960595.1 Vibrio sp. S234-5 | reverse complement strand
TGAACAGCGCGGCGGCGGGGCGCGAGAGGAGCGGGGGCGGTAGGGCGGTGCCGACGGGCCACAGCGTGACGTTTGGCGATACGTTGTACTCGAATGCGGAGAAAACGGCGGCGGCATTCAGCTTTAGCAGCGCGGAAGCGGGGGCTAACTACAGCTACACCATCAGCAGCTCTAATGGTGGTAGCAGCGTAACGGGCACAGGCACGGTGGATAGCGGCAGTGAGACCGTCAGTGGCATCGACCTGTCCAATCTTAATGACGGCA
Source organism: Vibrio sp. S234-5 (assembly GCF_000960595.1). Taxonomy (NCBI): domain Bacteria; kingdom Pseudomonadati; phylum Pseudomonadota; class Gammaproteobacteria; order Vibrionales; family Vibrionaceae; genus Vibrio; species Vibrio sp. S234-5. The sequence continues at coordinate 132 of NZ_JZAM01000420.1, read as the reverse complement.
CCTTGACGCTGTCGGGCATCGTGACGGACAGCGCGGGCAACAGCGCCTCGGCGGAGACGGCGTGCAGGACGCTCGACACCGCAGCACCAGCAGGCCACAGCGGTGCGGTTGGCGCGACCATGATACCGAATG
>NZ_JZAM01000042.1:0-670 GCF_000960595.1 Vibrio sp. S234-5 | reverse complement strand
CCCTTCTTAGCCAGCTCAGTTCGAATGCGCCGACTGCCCATAAACGGATACTGAAGATGAATTTCGTCAATCATACGGCGCAACGCAATCTCCTCAGCAGAGAGTCCTATGGGTTGATAGTAAGCGGTAGAGCGAGCAATATTGAGCAGCTCACACTGGCGCTTTATCGGCAATGGGGTGGATTTAACCAGCGAACTCTTTCGCTGGGCTCGGTCTAACGACCGAGCACTTTGGCCAAAAAATCATTTTCCATGGTCAATTGACCGATCTTGGCGTGAAGTTTGTCCACTTCTTCGGAATTCTCTTTTCCTGTGTGATTTTCGGTGGCAAAAATCATGGCTGCGTTGTTAGGCGACAGGTCTCCTCAAGCTAATATCGAGAACATCAACAACTAGACAACGTTTCGCAGTCTAATTTTCGATGTGAGCAATCCTCCAACACTAGCAGATTGTTCTAGATAGTTTTATTTGTTTTCTATACGATTGTTCTCATACAAACACGACACTTCAATGGCAGATTGTGAGATATTGTGTAGTTTAGAAAGCGTTATGCAACTCAGGTAAATTTAGGAGTTCAATCTTTTTAGGTTTCTCCGGCCATTCGTTTTGTGTTGTCGGCAAATGAGCACTTTTACCCTCAGATTCGTGGTTCACTCAAGCCGTAAAACAGG
>NZ_JZAM01000419.1:0-396 GCF_000960595.1 Vibrio sp. S234-5 | reverse complement strand
GTTTAATGGCATGTTGGGGCTGCACCCCCGTTAGCCCGGCTGTGCCGGCGCGGTGCTGTATCACGGCATGCTGGCCGAAATCATCCCCGATGGCGTGCATGTCAATCCGGTGATGATGTATCTGGCACACCGCATGAAAGGGCACGAGAAAATGGTCCTCATTACCGATTGCATGCGCGCCGGTGGCATGCCCGATGGCGACTATGTCCTCGGCGCGCAAACCGCCACCGTCACCGATGGCAACGCCATAACCCAAGACGGATCTCTGGCCGGCAGCACCTGCAGCCTCGACAAAACGCTGCGCACCATGGTATTCGATGCAAAGATCCCTCTATGGGATGCGGTTCAAATGAGCAACGCTGTGCCTGCGCGCTACCTCGCACTCGCGCAGCGTTT
>NZ_JZAM01000418.1:0-408 GCF_000960595.1 Vibrio sp. S234-5 | reverse complement strand
GCAAGCAAACAAGCCATCTCGGCGTTTGATAATAAAATATTCATCCACCAGTGCAGCGGGAATGGAGATTTTAACGTGTTTTAAATCGACAAAAGCGCTCACAGGGTGCGTCATTTTCAACCGAATCGCCCCTTGGCAATGGTCCGAGTTGCGACATGAGCCTGGATAGTAGCCGCCATCTTCTTTGATCTGTTTGCGCGTACACTGGCAGTAGTATGCTTGACCTGAAGCGAGCCCGTGAGCAATTTGTGCTTGATAGAGCGCATGACGCTGCCTTTGGTACACCACCTCACCATCCCAGTAAAGATGGTCGGTTTGCAGTGTATTTAAAATAAGATCTGCTGCCCCGGGCATTTCTCGTGGTGGATCGAGCACTTCAATGCGTACCAGCCATTTACCATGGTGCGA
>NZ_JZAM01000417.1:0-398 GCF_000960595.1 Vibrio sp. S234-5 | reverse complement strand
CGTGGGTTTAGGCATCCGATTTGAAGGCGTCATTATCAGTGCTGAGCGCACCGAAGAGATGATGCATGCGATAAGGGCCAACGGGTTTGGCTTTATCACCAAACCCGTTAGACCGCTGAAGTTAAGGGGGGAGTTGAATCGCGTTGGCTGATTGAACTGGTCAGCGGTTAGAACAATTTAAAACAAAAAGCCGATGCAGCTGCATCGGCTTTTTGTTTTAAATTGTTCTAACCGCTGACCAGTTCAATCAGCCAACGCGATTCAACTCCCCCCTTAACTTCAGCGGTCTAACGGGTTTGGTGATAAAGCCAAACCCGTTGGCCCTTATCGCATGCATCATCTCTTCGGTGCGCTCAGCACTGATAATGACGCCTTCAAATCGGATGCCTAAACCCACG
>NZ_JZAM01000416.1:0-768 GCF_000960595.1 Vibrio sp. S234-5 | reverse complement strand
GCGTTGTAACCTTGGCTCTTTAGCTTGGTGTTTCTCGGCAAGTTGGCTTCAGTGGGTGCGGTTTTCTGGACAATTATTCTTTGGCGCTGGAAATTCAGCGAATTGCCTCAATCAATTTTCGGGCAAGCGCGAGGTTGAGGCGGTTGGCTCAATAAGCAATCTGATCTTAGGTTTGTTTAGTATTAGCGGTCAAAGTTCAAAGTCTGATTTTCAAAATCATGAGTCATTTCAGTTTTTTGGTTTTTGGGTTTTGTTTGTGAATCAAAGCTGAGTTGATCTTGGTTTTGGTACAACGTAAGTCATTGAAGCTTAAGCATAACAAACGGTTCAAGAGGGACAGCCAACGCGCGGCATTTTTACCATGCGTTAGTTTTTGTGGTTACGGTGTTATGCGGAAGCTTGGTAATGGCGTTGGCTGCCCCTTAACCGGGCGTTAGGGCTTACGAAATAATAGATATTGGAGTCTATCGAATGGAGTTGGTTGCTCAATATGGCACAAGTGTTTTGGTGCTTGGTTTATCAGGGATGCTGTTCTTTGTTCAGCTATTGGTCGCCGATGTTGTAGGCATAAAAAAGGGACATATACCAGGGACAGCGGTCACGGACGGGCATGAAAGTTTTCTGTTTCGTTCTAATCGTGCCAGGGCGTCCGCATGAATGGTTAGAATTTAGTCATTGACTTAAATCCAGCAACTAAGACTTGCTCCAAGAAGCCGGGGTTCATCATGCAACGTTTCTGCTTCATTGGCACACTAATTTTGCTTGGCT
>NZ_JZAM01000415.1:0-398 GCF_000960595.1 Vibrio sp. S234-5 | reverse complement strand
ATGCAGCACCTGTCTTACAGTTCCCGAAGGCACTCCCGCGTCGCCGCAGGATTCTGTAGATGTCAAGAGTAGGTAAGGGTCTTTGCGTTGCATCGAATTAAACCACATGCTCCACCGCTTGTGCGGGCCCCCGTCAATGCATTTGAGGTTTAATCTTGCGACCGTACTCCCCAGGCGGTCTACTTAACGCGTTAGCTCCGAAAGCCACGGCTCAAGGCCCCAACCTCCAAGTAGACATCGTTTACGGCGTGGACTACCAGGGTATCTAATCCTGTTTGCTCCCCACGCTTTCGCATCTGAGTTTCAGTATCTGTCCAGTGGGCCGCCTTCGCCACCGGTATTCCTTCAGATCTCTACGCATTTCACCGCTACTCCTGAAATTCTACCCCCCTCTACAG
>NZ_JZAM01000414.1:0-9461 GCF_000960595.1 Vibrio sp. S234-5 | reverse complement strand
CCCCGTGAAGCCGAGCTTGAAATCGGCAACTACATGGTGTTTTATAATGAAGAGCGTAACCATCAAGGACTCAATAACCTCACTCCTGATGAGGCCTACTTCGGTAGGCAAAGATACGCAGCATGAGCTGGGTCAACCACTTAAGAAATGAGCTTATGCGTCCAACCATTGGGGTCCACTTCTGACCATTACTACCGTCGGGTACGGTGACTTAGTGCCACAAACTGATTTTGGCAAAGCGATCGCCTCATTGACCATGCTAATGGGCTATTCGATTCTCGCTGTACCAACCGGGATCATTACGGCTGAACTGAGCCAAGAAATGAACTCACACCGTCAACTGGTAAAATGCCCAAATTGTTCGCGCTCTGGGCATGAGTCCGATGCACTCTATTGCAAACATTGCGGCAGCGAATTGGCCGACCCGGACAAACGTGTCGTCGCAAGTGAAATAAAAAAAGCGCCGTGAACACGGCGCTTAGAATGTGGAATTAACCGAGCAGCTTACTGTTTTTCTGCCAAAATAATACGCAAGGTGCGGCGTAGAGGCTCCGCAGCGCCCCAAAGCAGTTGGTCACCAACGGTAAACGCATTGAGGAAATCGTCGCCCATTGACATCTTACGCAGACGACCGACTGGCACAGATAAGGTGCCAGTGACTTTCGCTGGTGTCAGTTCTTGAGCGGTAATATCGCGCTCGTTTGGAATGACTTTAACCCAATCGTTGTGCGTCGCGATCATCTCTTCAATCTCATCCAACGGGATATTCTGCTTAAGCTTGATGGTCAGAGCTTGAGAGTGACAACGCATTGCGCCGATACGCACACATGTGCCATCGATAGGGATTGGCGAGTCTTGCAAGCCCAGAATTTTGTTTGCTTCAACGCCCGCTTTCCACTCTTCTTTACTTTGGCCGTTGTCGCGTTTCACATCGATCCATGGGATCAACGAACCCGCCAGCGGCGCGCCAAAGTTGTCGGTTGGGAAAGATGCGCTGCGCATCGTTTCGGCAACTTTTCTATCAATATCTAAAATAGAACTGGCAGGGTTAGCAAGCTCTGAACTGACGGCATCGTTAATCACACCCATTTGTGAAATGAGCTCACGCATGTTTTGTGCGCCTGCGCCAGAAGCCGCTTGATAGGTCATCGCACTCATCCATTCCACTAGGCCTTTCTCGTAAAGACCACCGAGCGCCATCAGCATCAGTGAAACGGTACAGTTACCACCAACAAAGGTATTGGTTCCCTTGTGAATGCCTTGCTGAATTTGCGCCAAGTTTACTGGATCTAGGGTAATGATAGAATCTGGTGCCATGCGCAGTGTTGAAGCGGCATCAATCCAATAACCTTTCCAGCCGGCTTGACGCAGTGCCGGATAAACTTTCTCTGTGTAGCTACCGCCTTGGCAGGTAATCACAGCATCCAACTGTTTTAAGGCTTCGAGGTTAAAAGCATCATGCAATACACCTGCGTCTTTACCAACCTTACTGTTTGCAAATAGGGGCGCTGGAATACCAACCTGAGAGGTACTAAAAAATACCGGTTCAATCAGATCAAAGTCTTTTTCTTCAACCATACGTTGCATAAGGACTGAACCAACCATGCCGCGCCAACCAACTAAACCAACTCTCATAACATTAACTCTCCGTGTAATCTCGAACCAAAATGTGAATTTGAGCTCAATAGTTCAATTTTCCCAGCAAAATCTCAAGTGTTAATTCAGCAAAACGGTCTTTTTTTCATCATGAAGTTGTAAGAATCGGAAACACCGCTTCTCTTGGTCAGACCTCGGATCCGTCAGTTGTTACATAGAAATGCGCAACTTCACATCTGAAGCACATTTATTTTACATTACACAACATTTAATATCATAAAGTTTTGTATTTAACAGATGATAATTTCAACAATCGCCAGTCAAACCGATCAACATCAAAACATACAACCAAAAAATTCGAATTATCCACCATGTTAATGTAAGGTACAGTTCCTAACTATCCGGGGGCGTAATCCCTCTAACGCTCCGACATTCTTCAGAGGAATATATGAAGCAGGAAAACACACGCTTACCGAGCCTAATACAAGTCATTATATCGCTCGGTTTGTTTCTACTCTTGGCGTTTTCGTTTACAGCGAAACTAGACCTCCCTATTCAATTAGCCCTGTACATCGGTTGGTTCATCATCATGGTGTTGGGCATACGCTTAGGTCATCAGTACAAAACGTTGGAAACAGCGGCGTTAAACGGAATTTCTAATGGCTTGGGAGCGGTACTCATCCTCCTAGCGGTAGGCGCTCTGGTTGGCACTTGGATTTCCGGTGGTATTGTGCCCACCATTATCTACTATGGTCTGAAGGCAATTCACCCGTCGATTTTCCTTTTAGCCACTATGATCATCTGTTCACTCACCGCACTGGCAACAGGCACTTCTTGGGGTGCAGCGGGAACAGCGGGTATCGCGATGATGGGGATTGGTCAAGGCCTCGGAGTGCCTGCACCTATCACGGCTGGTGCAGTATTATCCGGCTGTTACTTTGGCGACAAAATGTCACCGTTGTCTGATTCCGTTATTTTGGCGTCTTCAATGTCAAACGTGGAGGTCATGGAACACATCAAGGGCATGCTGCCAATTGCGCTGATCAGCTATGTGATTACCGGTGTGATGTTTACTGCGTTTGGCTTCCATTACGCGGGTAATGTGGACATGAGTCAGGTGGATTCGGTGATTAAGGCGATGGAACAGCAGTTCTACATTACCCCATACTCGTTTGTCCCGGTTATTATCGTGCTGGCGTTACTTGCGATGCGCATGCCATCTTTCCCCGTCATCAGCTTCGGCTCTCTACTGGGCATTATCTGGGCGGTGATGATTCAGGATGTCGATTTCCTTACCGCGTTTAACACTGCTTGGGCACCGTTTGCTATCTCATCTGGCGTTGATTTTATTGACTCGATCCTCAATCGTGGCGGGATGTCATCCATGCTGGGCTCGGTAGCGGTGATTGTCTTCGGTCTTGGGTTTGGTGGCTTGCTGGATAAAGTCGGTGTGCTGGAAACCATCGCGAAGCTGTTTGAACGTCGTGTGCAAAACCCGGGCTCGCTCGCGACCAGCACCATAGCTACGGCATTTATGGGCAACGTATTTGGTTCAGCAATGTACGTATCATTGATTCTGACTCCGAAGATCTGCGCCAAAAACTATGACCGTCTGGGCTACCAACGCAAGAATCTGTCACGCAACGCGGAATTTGGCGGCACGCTTACCTCGGGTATGGTGCCTTGGAGTGACAATGGTATCTACATGGCGAGTATTCTCGGCGTGGCGACTCTCTCTTATGCCCCTTTTATGTGGCTCAGCTTTGTCTGCATCGCGGTGACCATTTTCACCTCTTATATGGGCTGGTTTGTCGATAGATGTGAGCCTACGGCGCACATCGACGATGTGGACGAATCCACATTAGTAAAAACACAAACGGTTTAAATGCAGTACCATCTTAAATAGCTAATCCAAGCGTAGCCTAAACCGCTACGCTTTTTTCTGCGTGACTCATACACTCCACTCCTCATCGAGTAACTGCTTGGCAAAGTCGATGGTTTCACGCAGCGCTTCTTCCAATTTAGCTAACTGCTGCTCAGAAACGCTATGGCCATTTTTCATCGTCATCTCAATGTCAAACGCCACTTCTTTTAACCGAATCGCGCCAAGGTTAGCGGCTACGCCTTTCAAACTGTGCACGATACGCTGCGCTTTGACTTTGTCATGCACCGCTACATCGGTGAAACGCTGGTAGTCATTGCAATGATCTTGAATGAATACTTGTAATAGCAAACGCACCGATGCTTCATCCCCGGAGAGTGAATCCAGCATGGCTTTCGTGTCGATCACCTTCCCTTCTTCCAACGACTCTTGAGAATAACTCATCACTTTCTCGCTATTCGAGCGGATGAGCGTATCCAGACTGACCTCTTGATCGTGAGCCTGCTTGCCCAGTTTCACGCTCTCCAATGCCTCTTCACCGCTATCTTGCCAATAGAGCAAGAAGAGCATCCCAAACACAGACAAAGCACTGGTGGTAATAAATACCATCATATAGTGCAAAATCATACGGTTAACGTATTCTTCTAGTTTTGATTGTTGAGCATAAATGGCATGATTGTTGATTTGTTGCACTAAGTGGTCGATTTGTAAATTCTCCGCCAGCGCATCACCGCTCTCAGCGATAAGCTGTCTTAAAGGCACACCGTACTCCTCAGGAAGGGTTTCTGAGGCATGCAATAAATCGTCCATGTCCTTAAATATCAGATCCAACTGTGGCGATGCGGAAAATGCCGCCTCAGAGACATAACTGCCTAAAAGGGCATACTGTGTCATCGCGAAAGGAGATTGTTCACTGATTTTTAAGCGCTTTTCCCGAATCGCATCAACTAGGGCAGAAAGTTGGTTGTCTATTGAAAGCAGGCTCCTGAGACTTTGTAGATAGTGATCAGTCGAGTAGATAAACTGCGACACATCTGGAGCAAAAAAAGATTCTGCATAGTTGGCTTCGAGTTGAATACGTAGCGCATAAACAATCTGCAAATTGAGTGAAATTTCATCATTCAAACTCACTCTTTGCGATCGTTCATAGGCAAAAGTGCTATGCGTTTGCGCAACTTTATTGCCCAGTTCTTCAATCACCTGCACAACCGTCGTCATATTGTAAGTCTGAATCATGATAAACAGTGATACCGACGCCCACAGAGCTAACAAACCAACTGAGCATCGCATTTTCATTTTTTTTGCTGTGAGTGACATGTTCAATCCCTGAATAACACCTGTTACAAGCATATACCATCTTCTAACATCATGTCAGACAACAAAAAAGAGAGCCCATGCTCTCTTTTTTGTTTGCTTGATTACTGACTGCGCGTGAGTTGATCGCGCAAATTGGGCGGCGTGCCCTTAATCGTCAGCGTATCTGTCTCTGGGTCGTAAAAAATGCGCTCGCCGAGCAACAAACTGTCGAAGCTAAGATTCAAACCGCCACCAGCGCCAACATACTTGGTTAACTTGCGTACCAACCCACGGTCCGCTGGAAAACGCTCTTCCAACTGGTACCCTTGCGCTTGAGTGAAATCGAGAAAGCTAGCGCCCGATGGCCCTGAGGGGAGCTCGTCTGACAACTCACGAATCGTCACTTCTTCGCCAGATTTCAGTTGTCCATTGCAGTAATCGTAAACTTGCTTTCTGTACTCGTTCACTTCCTGTTTTTCCAGCTTGGCATCGGTACAAAAATCATCCAACGCTTGAATCAGCACTTGGCTTTGCTGCTTGCTGTCTAAGCCCACCTCAGCCTGCATGAAGTCCAAAAAGAAGTCCGCTACTTTTCGGCCAACCCGTCCTTTAATATAAGAGAGGTAACGGTTCGACTCGCTGTCAACTTGGTAAACAGAGAGGTCAATACGCGCCGCAATATCCATTTTATTGATGTCTAAATAGTCAGTGGCACTGATGTCTAATCCTTCCGTAACTTTCAGGCTTTGGTTGAGCGGCAGGATGCCGACAAACAAATAGTGCGTTGCGAGGCTCTGGTACTCTGCAAACACGAGGATGCCTTCATCTGCAAAAGGATACTTACTCAGTTCATCTTTCAAGCGTGAAGCACTTTTCTGTGAGAAATCGTAAAAAGTGAGTTCATTTTTACGCATCGCTTGCAGCCAAATCTGAAATTCGCTGTCTGATTTGAAGCTGCCGAATCCTTTTCCAGCTTTTGCGTGGAACACTCGGTGCAGCTCAGCCACAAGATTTTCTGTGGATGAATCGTTGCTCAGAGACTCAGAACGGTAGTGGACCGTGAGTTCATCCTGATCATTTTTACTAAGCTGATGCAAAATAACGTTGGAAAGATGCAGGCTCATAATCTTTTATCTAGCTTCAAGGTTTTAGTTGTGAGGCATTGTAGGTTATCATAAGCCGCTTTTACTATCATTATTAGAGTTGTTATGCCGATTACATCTAAATACACAGACCAACAAGTTGAAACGATTCTTGCTGAAATAGGCGCCGTGTTAGACAAACACGGAGCGACCCCAGAGCTTTCACTGATGATTGCGGGCAATATCGCTACCAATGTCTTAAATCAACAAGTTGCCGCTTCACAACGTAAAGTTATTGCAGAAAAATTTGCCCAGGCACTGATCTCTTCTCTGAAAGAACAAAAAACTCATTAATCACGGATAACAGAATCATACATGGTAGACAGCGGAAACTCATACGGCGAACGTGTATCCAAACTGGTTGGTTGGGGTCACTGGTTTGCATTCTTCAACATCATTGCTGCGATGTTGATCGGTACGCGTTACATTGCCCAGTCACCTTGGCCGGAAACCTTCTTGGGCCAGCTTTATCTTGTTGTTTCCTGGGTCGGACATTTTGGCTTTCTGGTCTTCGCGCTGTACCTGTTGATTCTGTTTCCACTCACTTTTCTTCTTCCCTCCCAACGGCTGTTCAGATTCTTTGCCGTCACTTTTGCCACCGTTGGCTTGACTGTCTTGCTCGTCGATACTCAAGCCTATCAGTCGATCAATTTGCACTTAACCCCAGTCGTTTGGGAGTTACTGTTCAGCGATGAAAAATCGGCAATTAGTGCTGATTTACAGCATCTTTTTGTCGTTTTACCGTTGATTTTTTTCCTCCAGCTTGGGCTTGCTGAGTGGGTGTGGAAAAAACAACGTAAGTTGGCTCATAAACACATTGGCCGTCCTTTATCCGGTGTTTTCTTTATCTGTTTTATTACCAGCCACCTGATTTACATGTGGGCAGATGCGTATTTTTATAATCCGGTCACTAGTCAGCGTGCAAACTTCCCGCTCTCCTATCCGATGACAGCGAAAAGCTTTATGGAAAAACATGGTTTACTCGATAGAGAAGAGTACCTAAAGCGATTGGAGGCGAGCGAAAATAACGTCGAGTTGGTGCGCTATCCATTAGAGCAATTGGAGTTCAATCGCCGTGGGAATCACCTGAATATACTGATGATCAATGTCAACAACTGGCGTGGAGACCATTTGAGCGAAACACAAATGCCAACAACATACCAGTTTGCAATCAACAATCAGTGGTTCACCAATCATTACAGCTCAAGCAACGATTCTTTTGGCGTCTTCGGCTTGTTTTATGGCCTGCCAACCAGTTACGCCAGCAGCATCAAAGCGCAAGGCACAGCGCCTATTTTCCTGAGTGTTTTGCAAGAGCAAGGCTACGATTTTGCTTTGTTCAGCGGCAATGGCTTTAGTGACCCACTGTATCGCGAAGTGATTTTCCGCGGACAACATCTTGCTGCGCAGCTTGAGAAGCAAAACCAGACTGAGTTTAGTGACGAGAAAGCTGTTGATGCTTGGCAAAACTGGTTGGGCGAACAAACTAACTCACCTTGGTTTAGCTTTATCGAACTGACCTCCGTGGACGACATTGATGCTTCGGCCATGCCAAAAGGCGCGAATGCCAGTGAAAAATTCAAGCAGACGTACAATCAAGCCGTCGGCCTGGCCGATAATATGCTGCAGCGTATTTTGGTTACTTTAGAAGAGCAGCAACTGAGTGCCAACACAGTGGTGATCCTGACCTCAAACCACGGCAGTGAGTTTAACGAAACGCAAACCAATAGTTGGGGGGCGAATTCTAACTACAGCCGCTATCAGCTTCAGGTTCCTTTGGTGATTCATTGGCCGGGTAAATTGCCCGCGCAGTTTAACCAAAGTACCAGCCACCTCGACCTATCAGTGACCTTGTTGCAAGATTTGCTCGGCGTCGCTTCTAACCCAGCCGACTTTAGTTCAGGGCGGAATCTGTTTGATGAGAGCAGACGCCGTTGGATTTTAGCGGGCGACACGCGTGAAATTGCCTTGATCACGCCAACCCAAACGACGGTGATTGATAAATTTGGCAACTTCAAGTTATACGACGAGAACTACAAACGGGTGAGAGACGACAGCCCGAAATTGCCCGTATTGATGCAAGGATTGACTGAACTACAACGCTTTTACAGTAAAAGTCAGCAGTAATTATCTTAACTGATGCCAGTAAGGGATGTGGAAATCACGTCCCTTACTGTTTTTATTGAGTATGAAGTGCTCTTTCATTTCTTCTCGAACTAAAAAGCCTAAATGCTGACCATAGACAAGGTTTCTATCTTCTTTTTTAAACTTTCCAATGAATTAATGGTAATCGAGCCGTATCCAACCGCAATTGTCCCTTCCTCCACAAAAGAAACAATATATTTATTCAGTGCTTGTCGAGTGATCCCAACCACCATTGCTAATTCCGCTCTGGTCATCTTTATTTTAATCGTCTGTTTCCCAGGCTCTTGATTACCGAGTATTTCAATATGAGAGAGGATGGTGCGGGCTATTTTCAGAGGGATATTGGTTGTCATATTGTTCAACGCAAAATGGCCGATGGATGCGCCACGCCGTGCTAATGCACTAAATGTGTTTCTCATCAGCATCGGGTCAATCTGGCAAAGCTCAATAAAGCGACTAGTCGGGAGTTTTACAATGATTGCATCCTCTAATGCTTTAAGTGATACCACACGATTAAAGCCTGGGATAAAGGATGACTCGCCAAACCAGCCACCTGTTGTCACTTTGGCAACGAGCAAATTACTTCCTTGCTCGTTTCTTCGATACACCCCGACTTGACCCGAGGCGAGAATTAATAATTCCTCTGCTGGCGCATCTTGTTTAGCAATCAACTCATTTCGTTTGAAGCTTTCATAGCTACTATATTCATACAGTGTTGATAAGGTAGTTGAGCTGCAACCTTTAATTAATTCACAATTATGTATTGCGTGTAATATTAAATAGTTAAACATAATTACAACTTACTCGCACCGAAAATATACGATGCCAATATAAAGTCCATTTAAAAGAGCCCCGACCTCACGGCCGGGGAAAGTCAAGTTAAGCACATTAGGGAAAGGATAGTAACCGCATTCAAAGCAGATTATTGACTGTTTTACCGTTGGGCTTTAAACACGAAACTCGAGTAATTTGCGTTGTTGTTCCTCGGCCAGTCGCGCTAATTCTTCCGTTGCTGTCGCGCTCTGCGAAATGCCCGCCACGTTCTGATTCACCATATTGGAAACCACTTCAATGCTGCGGGAAATATCAGTGCTCACCGCAGATTGTTCTTCAGAGGCGGTCGCCACCATGCTGTTGACATCACTTATTGAAACGACCGCCTGATTGATGGAAGTGAAACTGCCTGCAACCGAAGAAACAATGGCTAGCGAGATAGTCTCACCCTTTAGTGAGCAAAAGCTCTGCCATTTATTGAAGTCAACCAATTATAGATCCGTCATTCCGCAGCTAATTCCAGAATTTAAATAGTGTGATCTGGCGATCAGTTTTTCATAAAAACCACGACACCATCTTGACCGCGATCGACAGTTTTGATCTATTACTGCTATTTGACGGTCTCA
>NZ_JZAM01000413.1:0-399 GCF_000960595.1 Vibrio sp. S234-5 | reverse complement strand
TTTTTGTGAACTCGCCAACAGCGGAGCAAGTTCGGGACAAATCGTCAACCATCTGTTTGGGCACGTCGGTTTAGGCAAAATGGTCGGGTTTAAATATCCGCATGAGTTTTCCGGTGGTCTGCGTCAGCGCATTTCGATTGCGCGTGCGTTGGCGAGTCGACCCCGTCTTTTGATCTGTGATGAACCGCCCTCAGCATTGGATGTGTCGGTTCAAGCGCAGATCCTCAATTTGCTCAAAGATTTACAAAGCGAACTGAACTTAACCCTGTTGTTTATCAGCCACGATCTGCCCGTCATTCGCCAAATGTGCGATCGAGTGGGCGTGATGCAGATGGGATCCTTGCTGGAAGTTGCTCCGACTGAGCATCTATTCCGTTCTCCGCAACATGAGTACAGTAA
>NZ_JZAM01000412.1:0-401 GCF_000960595.1 Vibrio sp. S234-5 | reverse complement strand
TCAGCAGCGTTACCAACAAGATCGCAGTGAAGAATGGGGTTGGGTGTTAGTCGCTCTTATGCTACGCGATGTTTCTGATGAAGCGGCTCTTGCTGCGATTATGGATGGGACGCGAGAAAACTATCGCCTTGCTCAGCGATTGACTGAAACCTATTTTTATCTCGGTAAACGTCATCAATTGGAAGGTGACATCGCCAGCGCGATTTCGTTGTATAAGCTCGCCATTTCGTTGAATGTGTACGAGTACGTTGAGCATCGTTACTCTTTCTTGGAGTTAGCACAAATTTATGACCAACTTCAGCAAGATAGGTTGGCCAAGCTAAAAGCCGCCGAGCAACAAGAACAGCAATAATGATAAAGCCGCTTCCATAAGCGGCTTTTTTACGCTTGATGATTGAGAT
>NZ_JZAM01000411.1:0-401 GCF_000960595.1 Vibrio sp. S234-5 | reverse complement strand
CATTAAGTCATGGAATAAGCGAGTTGTGTAAAAAATCTTTAATGAAGTAGTATCAGATCGTTACGCATACACTTATCTACATTGATTTTAGATCGAGCACATGCTGTTCTATTTCTTCAGAATCGAGATTTTGAAAATCGATGTTGGCAAGAGGTTCAATTCTTCGTTTTAGAGAGGAGTATACTTTATCGCACTGCTTGTTAAATTCGGAGACTGAAGTTTCATCATTAGGCAATGGTTCAAGATCCCAAGCAACCGAATTCCTGCTGATAACCAGTTTGGGCAAGTTTCATTACGCATTGTGTCACACACAGTAATTATTAGATCTGGATGGAAGCTCAGCCTTTTTTCCCACGAAGTGCTGTGAAACTCAGAGGCATCAAACCCATGCATATCAAGGT
>NZ_JZAM01000410.1:0-402 GCF_000960595.1 Vibrio sp. S234-5 | reverse complement strand
TTGCCGAAAGGTGCACCAGTAATTTGTCTCCAACATTGTGGCCGTAGTTGTCGTTGATGTGCTTAAAATCATCCAAATCGACAAACAGGACGGCAAGCGCTGGCGCTCGCTTGGCGCTGATTTGTTCTTGAAGATCAATCAGCAGCTTTTCACGATTAGAAAGCGAAGTCAGAATGTCGTGATAGGCCATGAACTCAACACGGGTTGTGTAAGTGTTTACCTTGTTAGACATCTTGTTATAGGCAGTAAGTAGCTCACCAATTTCATCTTTGCGTTGAATATCGGTAACTGGAAGTGCTTGGGTATCAAATTCCGAAAACTGTTCACTCAACTGTTTGATTGGTTTCACCAATGATCGACCTACGGCAAACGCGAATAAGCTACCCATGAAGATAGAAATAA
>NZ_JZAM01000041.1:0-668 GCF_000960595.1 Vibrio sp. S234-5 | reverse complement strand
GCCAACCGCCCTAACCTCGCGCTTGCCCGAAAATTGATTGAGGCAACGCTCTGAATTTCCAGCGCCAAAGAACAAGTGTCCGGAAAATAGCGCCCACTGAAGCCAACTTGCCGACAAACTCAAAACCAATCAGCCAAGGGAACAAAGAGAAAACATAAACCACTGATTTATCGTGATTAAGCATAACGCCCGGTTAAGGGGCAGCCAACGCCACAACCAAGCTTCCGCATAACACCGTAACCACAAAAGCCAACGCATAATAAAAATGCCGCGCGTTGGCTGTCCCTCTTGAACCGTTTGTTATGTTTAAGCTTCAATGACTTACGTTTTACCAAAACCGTGATTAACTCAGCATTGACTCACAAACAAAAGGCAAAACCTAAAAAACTGAATTGACTCATAACTTTTGAAAAGCAAACTTGGGCTTTTAACATTTCAAGCTTTGACAAACTGAAACTTAAAACTGGTTTCTGATCGAGCCAACCGCCCTAACCTCGCGCTTGCCTGAGAATTGATTGAGGCAATTCTCTGAATTTCCAGCGCCAAAGAATAAATGTCCGGAAAACAGCGCCAAACGAAGCCAACTTGCCGACAAGCACAAAACCAACAAGCCGAGGGAGCAAAGAAAAGATGCAACCAACTGATTTGACGTGATTAAACATAACGCC
>NZ_JZAM01000409.1:0-1551 GCF_000960595.1 Vibrio sp. S234-5 | reverse complement strand
TGTAGAGTAAGCTTACACTCCTTCAAGCGCTTTCCAATCGCTCGTAGCAAATACTCTGCTTGTGCTTTGGAATGACAATGGACAACAGCGTCATCTGCGTACCTAGCAAATGGACATTTTGGAGAAGTTTTACTTATCCAAGTGTCAAACGCATAGTGCATAAACAGATTCATCAGTAACGGACTGATCACCCCGCCTTGGGGAGTACCCTGAGTACGAGGTTCTAGGACGTTGTCAACATTGAGTGTTGCCGCTTTTAACCATCTTTCGATGTACAGTAAAGCCCACTTAATCTTTACATGATGACGCACAGCCTTCATCAGAAGCTCATGATCGATATTGTCGAATGCGCCTTTGATATCAAACTCAACGACCCAGTCCATTCGCCAACACCGCAGTCGAGTTTTATCTACCGCTTGCAGTGCCGATTTCCCTGGTCGATAACCGTAAGAATCAGGATGGAAGCATCTGTCTATTTCGGGTTCTATTTGCATCTTGACCACCATCTGAGCGATGCGATCAGACACAGTAGGGACTCCCAGACTCCTTGTGCCACCATCCTTCTTAGGTATATTTACCTGCTGAACAGGTGGTGGCATGTAGGAGCCTGACGACATACGATTCTATATCTTGTAGAGATTTCCTTTCAGGTTTCGCTCAAATGCAGACAAAGAGATTTTGTCTACACCAGCTGCGCCTTTATTAGCTTTTACACGCTGATATGCCCTCCAAACGAGTTGTTTTGAAATATCAAACGATTTTGTTGATGCCATCTGGCTCCTCCCTAACATTGCTAGGTTGACTGAATTTCATCAACTGGATAATGCTGCCCCTTCGCTCCTCATCCATTACAGATGACTCATCACTACTACGAGCAGCTCCGTCCCTGTATTTGATATCGGTATTCTTCCTCATGGTATTTGCCATTTGTCATTTCCCTTAACACTCAAATCCAGGTTCCCACGTTCCATGCTACCGCCTAAATCAAGCTCATGCCGCCTATACACCGATTGCCGCTGAAACAGTAAGTAGGTTTCCTTTCAGCTAATCCTAGGGTTACTGGGCGCCCCTAGTTTTGACAATGCTTAATCCTTAACGATGCGTCATCGGACGGTTTGCTTTCGCTCATCTTCTTGATTCATACCTGATATCTTATTGATACCTTTTCCAAAGTCGCTCACTACCATACCTCTTAAATACAGCAGCACTTGGCGGTTTGAAACCGACCCCTACAGGCAGATTTCGGGAGGCCATCTCCCATCAGTAGCACAGCTCCAAAAGGACTTAGCCTTTTGTTCGTGGCACACCCCAGTACAACACTTTGATTTTGTCGCGTTGTTTGTTGGTGAATAGGAACAGTGCGCCGCTGCCCAAGGGCAAGTCGGTGTCATTTTCGATCATCGCAGCGAGGCCGTTGATGGACTTTCTAAAATCGACGCTTTCGCGATAGAGATAGATTTCGGGAGCACTGAGCATACGTTTCATGACAGCGCACCGATAAGTTCTGCAAGATAGGTCGCTGGCGTGCCTTGTGGGATGCTCAGTTCAACA
>NZ_JZAM01000408.1:0-479 GCF_000960595.1 Vibrio sp. S234-5 | reverse complement strand
CGGGCGTTATGTTTAATCACGTCAAATCAGTTGGTTGTATCTTTTCTTTGCTCCCTCGGCTTGTTGGTTTTGTGCTTGTCGGCAAGTTGGTTTCGTTTGGCGCTGTTTTCCGGACACTTGTTCTTTGGCGCTGGAAATTCAGAGCGTTGCCTCTGTCAATTTTCGGGCAAGCGCGAGGTTAGAGCGGTTGGCGCAATCAGTATTTTGAACACAGGTTTTGGGGCTTGAATTGCCGAAATTCAAAGTCTGTTTCTCAAATCTATGAGTCGTTTCAGTTTTCTGGGGTTTGGCTTTTGTTTGTCAGTCAAAACCGAGTTAATCTTGGTTTTGGTAAAACGTAAGTCATTGAAGCTTAAACATAACAAACGGTTCAAGAGGGACAGCCAACGCGCGGCATTTTTATTATGCGTTGGTTTTGGTGGTTACGGTGTTATGCGGAAGCTTGGTTGTGGCGTTGGCTGCCCCTTAACCGGGCGTTA
>NZ_JZAM01000407.1:0-403 GCF_000960595.1 Vibrio sp. S234-5 | reverse complement strand
AATAACTAGCCAAGCTGGCAAAACCCAATAAAGATAAGTAGATTAGATTTCACATAAATAGAACATAATCATAGTTTCTTTGCGAAGCCGCAACGTCGGTACTCACTCGCGTATGCAGACGGTCTCGCTCTGGGCGGATGATCGCGAGCAGTTACAAGAACGGATACAAAGCTATGATTGGCAAGTCGATAGCCCCTATGTGACTCAGCTTTTGTCTGCTCAGTCAGCGTCGGTGGCCGAAGCTTATGCCCGCTCTGTTCGCATGAAGTTGCAGCTTGCTGAAATCATCGGAAACAGCACTCGCCACATGATCAATACTGGTGAAATTCTGAATCACGGCTGTTTGATCGTCATTAGTCAGTTTACGCATACGCAGCTTACCTCCGCCGTGCAACCCTATAGC
>NZ_JZAM01000406.1:0-46490 GCF_000960595.1 Vibrio sp. S234-5 | reverse complement strand
AGGTCCTAGAGCAAGGTACCGAGGCTTGCGGCTAAATGAATATGATTTAAACAGAACGGCAGTCATTACCAACTTGCATATAGCGATGGGTTTAGCTGCTTAAAATTTAAACTATATGGTGCTCTAGTACCTAGAACCTTCTTTTCCTAGCACCTAGAACCTTCTTTTCCTAGCACCTAGCAACCTTCTCTTCCAGCTCTTTCCTTGCAAACTAGAATCTCGCAACCTCGTAGCTTTCCCTCTTTTTTGATCCCCGCAAACGTTTTCCCTGTTTTTTATGCTAGAATCGCCGCCAATTTTTCTCTTCCTTCGATTCTGACTTTTGGAGACAACATGAAACGCGATTTAGCAATGGCATTTTCCCGCGTGACGGAAGGCGCCGCTCTGGCGGGGTATAAATGGCTTGGCCGTGGTGACAAAAATGCCGCCGATGGCGCCGCAGTTGAAGTGATGCGCACTTTGCTAAACAAAACCGAAATCAGTGGCGAAATCGTGATTGGCGAAGGCGAAATCGACGACGCACCGATGCTCTACATTGGCGAAAACGTTGGCTTAGGCGGCGATGAAGTCGATATTGCGGTCGACCCTATCGAAGGCACACGCATGACCGCCATGGGGCAATCGAACGCTTTGGCGGTGTTAGCCGCAGGTGAGAAAGGCAGTTTCCTCAAAGCGCCCGACATGTATATGGAAAAACTGGTGGTCGGCCCTGGCGCTAAAGGCGTGATCGACCTCAACAAGCCAGTAAAAGAGAACTTAGAAAACATCGCTAAGGCGCTAGGCAAAACCCTCGA
This sequence comes from Vibrio sp. S234-5, assembly GCF_000960595.1. NCBI lineage: Bacteria > Pseudomonadati > Pseudomonadota > Gammaproteobacteria > Vibrionales > Vibrionaceae > Vibrio > Vibrio sp. S234-5. The sequence goes on along the minus strand of NZ_JZAM01000406.1, from coordinate 45,696 downwards.
CACCTTAGTGGTCATCACCCTTGCCAAACCACGCCACGATGCCGTTATCGCTGAAATGCAGCAAATGGGCGTGCGCGTGTTTGCCGTGCCCGATGGCGATGTCGCCGCGTCTATCTTAACCTGCATGCCAGACAGCGAAGTCGATGTGATGTACTGCATTGGCGGCGCGCCAGAGGGCGTCGTGTCTGCTGCGGTGATTCGCGCGCTGGATGGCGATATGCAGGGCCGCCTATTGGCACGAAATATCGTAAAAGGCGATACTGAAGAAAACCGCCGTTTTGCCGCTTTCGAACTGGAGCGCTGCAGCGAAATGGGTGTGGAAGCGAATAAAGTGCTGAAGCTGGATGACATGGCGCGCAGCGACAACGTCATTTTCTCCGCCACGGGCATCACCAAAGGCGACCTACTTGAAGGCATCAGCCGTAAAGGCAATATCGCCACCACGGAAACCTTATTGATTCGTGGCCACTGCCGCACTATACGTCGGATCAAATCGACCCATTACTTAGAGCGCAAAGACGAAGAGATCAAGCAGATTATTCTTTAAAGGAAGAGCAGGGGCTAGGGACTAGGGACTAGGAAGAGCAGGGGCTAGGGACTAGGGACTAGGAAGAGCAGGTCCTAGGCCCTAGGAAGAGCAAGAGCAAGAATCTAGAGCCTAGAAACCTAGAAACCTCGTAACCTGCCTTTCCTAGAACCTAGAAACCTTCTTTCTTGCCCAGGAACCAGGGCCGCTCTTGCCCTTTCCAGGGCCACAGGACCACAGGACCGCTCTTGCTCTTACCCACTGTTCTTTATCAACCCTTTTATTTACTAAACCTATGACGCATAATATTTGTACTTAAGCACCATTCAGGATACGGGCGTCTGTAAGCCAAGATGAAAACGATAGACAGGATACTCCAGTCGATTAAGCGAGAGGGCTCGGTGACCGCCAAGCAACTGGCAGAAGAGTTTGGCATGACCACCATGGGGGCCAGACAACATCTGCAAGGGTTGGAAGAGGCGGGCATCGTCAGCTTTCACGATGTCAAAGTCAAAGTAGGCCGCCCGACTCGGCACTGGTCTCTCACACTCAAAGGACACGAGCAGTTTGCCGATCGCCACAGCGAACTCACCATTCAGATGATCGACGTGGTCGAGAGCTTGTTTGGCTCAGATGGTTTAGCCAAAGTCGCCGCTGAGCGAGAGCATCGCACTTTTATCCAGTATCAAAAAGCCTTGGCCGCTTGCGGCGATCTGCACAGCAAGCTGCAAAAGCTCACGGAAATACGCGAAGAAGAAGGCTATATGGCCGAGCTTGAGCAGACCGACGAAGGCTTTATTTTGAGCGAAAATCATTGCCCCATCTGCCGAGCCGCCACCCGCTGCCCCGCTCTATGCCAATCTGAACTCAACGTTTTTCAAAAGCTGCTTGGTGAACACTGCCATATTGAGCGCACGGAACACATTATCGAAGGCCGGCGCCGCTGCGCGTATCGGATAGTAAGCAGGGACTAGGAAGAGCAGGGACTAGCTCCTAGGAAAAGCAAAAACCTAGCACCTAGAAACCTTCTCTTTCCTAGAAACCTAGAACCTAGAACCTAGCAACCTAGAACCTAGAACCTAGCAACCTTCTCTTAACCGCTTCCTTCTCGTCTCACTTCTAAGACATTGCCACATCCCTGCGCCACTTTCTCATTTCTGATTTATGCTTATTTTATGGCTACTGTTTAAATTATCATCAATCGTTACAGGGAGAGTCGCCATGGGATATCCACAACTGGACCAGAGATTACCGTCATTCGATGAGATGATGACTCTTGCCGCCGAAAACCCGGCCGCTTTCAATCAGTTTAAGCAGGAAATGTGCAAAGAGATGATTCTGTCCGCGTCTGAAGCGATGCGCGAGCGCTTGGAGGCGCAGCAAAGCCATATTGATCGCGTGATCAGCCGCTGCAAAAACCCCGTTCACACCAACGTGGTGTTAATGAATGAACTGACAAAACAGATGGTGAAATTTCGTGCTGCACTGGAAAGTGACGGTAAAGAGCCAGCGCACAGTGAAGCGCAAATTATTCCCTTCACAACGAAAAACTTCTATTAATCTTAGGCCCTGAAACGCAAACAGGGCCTTTTACTTTTTATAAGACTCGAAACTGATATCGCTTGCAGGCTGTTCTCAGTCGCGGTCAGTAGCGGCGGCAGCTTAGTTTACCACTTTCTGAAAGCACGCTTTGTCCATATCTCGGATATTGACCGTTAAGCTGCGCACATGGCTGGCTTGCTCTTGCAACACCGCCATGAGTTGGCGGGAAAGCTCGCGTTTTTGCTCTTCACTGCGACCGGAAAGCAGATCAAAACTGACATGAATAAAATCCACGCTATCACCCTCTTCCCCCACTAGCCAATGATGGCTGCGCAGCGTACGCGATTTCACCGAAGGTTTGTCAAACAAGCCGCAATCCAGCGCGATTTGGTGCAGATCTTCCAACAATCCGGGCACATTGATGCGCTCTTCCACCGAATTGGAATATTCTAAAACTAAATGAGGCATGACCTTTCCTTTTATCCTTGAGGCATGGTTGGCATTTGCCCCCATAAATAGCAATCTGAAAGGAAAATGCCGAGTGATTGACTATCATTATGCCAGACAGATCACCAATCGATTGCTTTTAACCATTTTATCAGTGGATAAAGCAGCGCCGACCAAGCGAGAGAAAGCCATAACTAATGACACGAGTCATGATCTGGCCACATAATTCTGTTATATTCCTACGTAGATTTTTTACATAAATGCGCTTCACCTCGGCTTAGAGGTGAAACCTTGAACCAATAAAAGATATGGAGATATTCCTATGCGTCGTCCTGTAGTGATGGGTAACTGGAAACTTAACGGCAGCAAAGCAATGGTAACTGAGCTGCTAACTGGTCTTAACGCTGAGCTAGAAGGCGTTGAAGGTGTTGACGTTGCGGTTGCTCCACCAGCACTTTACTTGGATATGGCTGAGCGTCTGATCGCGCAAGGCGGCAACAAGATCATTCTTGGTGCACAGAACACTGACATCCACAACAGCGGCGCATACACTGGCGACATGTCTCCAGCGATGCTGAAAGATTTCGGTGCAACGCACATCATCATCGGCCACTCTGAGCGTCGTGAATACCACAACGAATCAGACGAATTCGTCGCGCAGAAATTTGCTTTCCTGAAAGAGAACGGCCTGAAGCCTGTGTTCTGTATCGGTGAAACTGAAGCGCAAAACGAAGCGGGCGAAACCGAAACGGTTTGTGCACGTCAAATCAACGCGGTGATCGACGCGTACGGCGTTGAAGCTCTGAACGGCGCGATCATCGCTTACGAACCAATCTGGGCTATCGGCACAGGTAAAGCAGCAACTGCTGATGACGCACAGCGCATCCACGCTTCTATCCGCGCCCTGATCGCAGAGAAAGACGCGGCAGTCGCTGAGCAAGTGATCATCCAGTACGGCGGCTCTGTAAAACCAGAAAACGCAGAAGCGTACTTTGCACAGCCAGACATCGATGGCGCGCTAGTGGGCGGTGCTTCTCTGGATGCGAAGAGCTTTGCTGCCATCGCGAAAGCGGCGGCAAAAATGAAAGCGTAATGTCCAACGCGCTCACTTCAATCCTAGATTGAACACGCAGATGAAAAACCGACGTCACGCACGTCGGTTTTTTGTTGCTTCTAGAAGAGAGCACTGAGGCTAATCCTGACCAAACAGATCGCGCGTATAGACTTTATGCGCCACATCGCTGAGCTCTTCCACCATCCGATTGGTGACGATCACCCCCGCCTTCGCTTTGAACTGCGCTAAATCACGCATTACGGGCGAGTTAAAAAAGCGCTCTTCTTCCAGCACGGGCTCATACACCACCACCTCAATGCCGCGCGCTTTGAGCCGCTTCATGATCCCCTGCACCGAAGAAAAACGGAAATTGTCGGAGTTGGCTTTCATGATTAAGCGGTAGATGCCCACCACTTGCGGATGACGCTTTAAAATTGACTCAGCGATAAAGTCTTTACGGGTGCGATTGGCCGAAACAATCGCTTTGATCAGGCAGTTGGGGACATCACGATAGTTGGCCAACAATTGCTTAGTATCCTTGGGGAGACAATAGCCGCCATAGCCAAAGGAAGGGTTGTTGTAGTGGTCACCAATGCGCGGGTCGAGCCCCACACCTTGAATGATTTGTCGACTATCCAAACCATGCACTTCGGCGTAAGAATCCAGCTCATTGAAATAGGCCACCCGCATGGCCAGATAGGTGTTGGAAAAGAGCTTGACCGCCTCGGCTTCGGTGGCGTTTATCAGCAGCACTGGAACATCGTTTTTTTCCGCCGCTTGCGCAAACAGATCCGCGACCCATCTTGCTCTCTCACTTTGCTCGCCAACAATGATGCGCGATGGGTAAAGGCTGTCGTACAACGCGCGCCCTTCTCGTAAAAACTCCGGGGCAAACAGCACGTTTTTGCCCGATTCACCACGGCGAACACGCTCGGTAAACCCGACTGGCACGGTTGAGCGCACCACCACCAGCGCTTGTGGCCGATAGCGATGCACCTCGTCAATCACCGACTCTACCGAAGAGGTGTCAAAGCCATTGTTGCGCGGATCATAATCGGTCGGCGTGGCGACAATCACCAGCTCGGCGTTTTGATAGGCACTTGGCGCGTCCACCGTCGCGGTGAGGTTGAGTAAGCCAGAAGCCATAAAGCGTTGAATATCTTGATCGATGATCGGGCACTGCCGCGCGTTAATTTGCGCTACCCGCTGCGGGTTTAAGTCCAGCACTGTGACATGGTGGTACTGCGCTAGCAGCGCGGCATTGGCCAGCCCGACATAGCCAGCCCCAACAACGGTGATCTGCATACGACACTCCGCTTTGTCTGAATGAGGTTTTGCCCAAGCTCGTTTTTACTCAAGCTTGGCTTATCTCAACAAGCGAATGTGACACAGGGAAGACGAAGGCATGATCGATTCAAGACGGCTTCGCCAGCGGTAGGGAGATCGCTTTTTGTGGCGAGTTTGCGTAAACTAACGCCGTCAATTTGGCTAAAAATTTTGCAGATAATACTTCAGATTTTGCAAACAATACTTCAGAGGAACAGCATGAATATTCTTGTCACCGGAGGCAGTGGCTATATCGGCAGCCACACCTGTATTCAGATGATCGAAGCAGGCATGACGCCAATTATTCTCGACAATTTGTACAACAGTAAACTTTTGGTGCTGGATCGTATTCAGCAAGTCACGGGCGTGCGGCCGACCTTTTATCAAGGCGATATCCGCGATAGCGCTATTCTACAAACCATCTTTACTGAACATCACATTGATGGCGTGATCCACTTTGCTGGCCTGAAAGCGGTGGGCGAGTCGGTGGAAAAACCGCTGATGTATTATGATAACAACGTCTCTGGCACCTTGAATCTGGTGCGCGAAATGGACAAAGCTGGAGTCAAAAGTCTCATCTTTAGTTCGTCGGCCACGGTGTACGGTGACCCTGCCTCGGTGCCTATTCGCGAAGATTTCCCGACCTCGGCCACCAACCCTTACGGGCGCAGTAAGCTGATGGTGGAAGAGTGCTTGCGAGATTTTCACCACGCCAACCCACGGTGGAGCATCACCTTGCTGCGCTACTTTAACCCTGTAGGCGCACATCAATCTGGCCTGCTTGGCGAAGATCCGCAAGGCATTCCCAACAACCTGTTGCCTTTTGTTGCCCAAGTAGCGGTGGGCCGACGTGACAAACTGGGCGTGTTTGGCAACGACTACCCAACACCCGATGGCACTGGCGTGCGCGATTACATCCACGTGGTTGACTTAGCCGATGGCCACCTTGCGGCACTGAATAAAGTGGGCCAACAAGCGGGCTTACACATTTTTAACTTAGGCACAGGGCAAGGCAACAGCGTGTTGGAAATGGTCGCCGCCTTTGAAAAAGCCGCCGAGCGCCCAATCGCCTATGAAATCAAACCGCGCCGCGCTGGCGACATCGCAGAATGTTGGGCTGACCCATCCTACGCCGCCGAAGCACTCGGCTGGAAAGCAACGCGCTCGCTGGAGACCATGGTCGCCGATACGTGGCGCTGGCAGTCCAACAACCCGAATGGGTATGAGTGAGGAAGGGCGGAAAAGCAGGGACTAGGAAGGGCAGGGGCTAGGAAAAGCAAGAGCGAGTTTGCTAGGGGCTAGATTGCTAGGAAGAGCAAGGGCGGAAAAACAAGAGCTGAAGAGAAGGTTCTGGGTTCTGGGCCCTTGGTCCTGGGAAAGGCAAAGGCGGATAAAGAAGGGACGAGTTTTCTAGGGACTAGATTACTAGGAAGAGCAAAGGCGGAAAAATGGTTCTGGGTCCTGGGTTCTTGGTCCTGGGAAAAGAAAAAGCAGGAAACGAGTTTTCTAGAAGCTAGGTTACGAGGGAAAGCAAAAGCGGAAGAAATGGACCTAGGTTCTGGGCCCTTGGTCCTGGGAAAAGAAAAAGCAGGAAACGAGTTTTCTAGAAGCTAGGTTACGAGGGAAAGCAAAAGCGGAAGAAATGGACCTATGTCCTGGGCCCTTGGTCCTAGGAAAAGAAAAAGCAGGAAACGAGTTTTCTAGAAGCTAGGTTACGAGGAAAAGCAAAAGCGGAAGAGAAGGACCGCTCTTTCCTGCTTTTCCCTAGAACCTAGAAACCTAGAACCTAGCAACCTGCTCTTTCTCGCCTAGGAACCAGGACCGCTCTTCCCCGCTTTTCCTAGAACCTAGCAACCTTCTTTTCCTAGTCCCTAGAAACCTGCTCTTCCCCGCCCTTCCCCCGCTTTCCCTGCTCTTTTTGCTGAGCTATCAAGGAGTAATTCATGATCCAATTTGATAAATTTGAACGCTCACTGCATCTGCTACAAGAGCAAAATGAGCGGCTAAATCAACTGCAGATAGAGGAAACCGAGCCATGGATTATTGAAGCCGTCAAGGAGTCAATAATTCAACGCTTTGAAACCTGTTGGGATAGCCTTTGGAAAATCACCAAACGTTATCTTTCGGAAAACATCGGTTTGCCTGAAGTGCCAAATGGGCCCAATCCGGTTTTACGCCTTGCTCATGAAAACATGTTGCTACCCAGTAGCATCGAACGGTGGATGCACTATGCCAAAGCCCGAGTGGCTACGTCGCATGATTACAGCGGGGAAAAAGCCGATGAAGCCTTGGCATTAATGAATGATTTTGTTACCGAGGCCATTTTGTTGTACCAAACGTTAAGCGGTCAAGCATGGAAAAAGTAACGCAACCTAAACTTGCTATCACGGAAGATCAAGCGAAGGAAGTCGCTCAACTGTTAGCGCTGTACTTACCGGAAACCTTGGTATGGGCATTTGGCTCAAGAGCGAAAGGCACGGCCAATACGCGCTCAGATTTAGATTTGGTGGCTTTTGCCGACAAACCACAAGATTTAGCGGTCTATCAATTGCAACAAGCCTTTGAAGAAAGCAGCCTGCCCTTTCGAGTCGATTTGCTGGTCTGGGATAATCTCACGCCAGTTATGCAGAACACTATCCGAGAGCACTATGTGGTTGTGCAGGGGAAAAGGGGCTAGGAAAGCAGAGCGAGTTTGCTAGGGACTAGATTGCTAGGAAGAGCAAAGGCGGAAAAACAAGAGCTGAAGAGAAGGTTCTGGGTTCTGGGCCCTTGGTCCTGGGAAAGGCAAAGGCGGATAAAGAAGGGACGAGTTTTCTAGGGACGAGATTACTAGGAAGAGCAAGGGCGGAAAAGCAAGAGCTGAAGAGAAGGTTCTGGGTTCTGGGCCCTTGGTCCTAGGAAAAGCAAAGGCGGATAAAGAAGGGACGAGTTTTCTAGGGACGAGATTACTAGGAAGAGCAAGGGCGGAAAAGCAAGAGCTGAAGAGAAGGTTCTGGGTTCTGGGCCCTTGGTCCTAGGAAAAGCAAAAGCGGAAGAGAAGGACCGCTCTTAACCGCTTTTCCTAGAACCTAGAAACCTAGAACCTAGCAACCTGCTCTTTCTCGCCTAGGAACCAGGACCGCTCTTGCCCTTCCCAGGACCGCTTTTCGAGGGCCACAGGACCGCTCTTAACCGCTTTTCCTAGAACCTAGCAACCTGCTCTTTCTCGCCCAGGAACCAGGGCCGCTCTTGCCCTTCCCAGGACCGCTCTTAACCGCTTTTCCTAGAAACCTAGCAACCTTCTCTTCCCTTCCCTGCTTTTAAGATGACAAAAACGCCAACAGCTGCAATGATACTGATTTTCTAGCCAGATACTTAGAGAAAATAGGAAAACTAGGTGCAGCACTTTGTTTCAACGCCAAATCAATTAAAAGAGGGGCAAGTCGACTTTCTTGCCGCCATCATTGTCAGTGTCAGTCGCAAGGCGGATGATGCGTATTTATCCTACGTTAACTACGTCGGCGAAAAACACACTGGGCAATTCGCCGCGCTGCGAGAAGAGTGCCTACAATCCGGTTGGATCCGCGCTAGCACGCATCAAGACAAAACGTTTATTTACCTGACCGCCGACGGATGGTGCGTTGCGCTATTTGCATGTCAGATGACCTCACAAAAACAATTAAGTCAAGGCTTGCGCACCGCCATACGCGCACCGGGCGCTCATTATGCACGCCTGTACGCCTCTTGGTTCGCACCGCACTATCTTTGGTCGGTGGATGCCGAACTGATCGAACAAAGTATCAATGATGGTTTTCACCTGCTAACGCAAAGCGACCAACTCTGGTACTTGGTCAAGACCATTCCATTTGCGCAAGGTGCGGGAGATTATTTTCTCGCGACCTACCCGCGCATGTTACTCACCGCCACCTCACCAGCCACCTATGACACTTTGCATGCTAAGGTGTCTGGTCTCGTGAAAAGAACCTTACCCATTCAACTGAGCCAAGATGTGGGCCTGTTTTCATCGAATCCAAGCAAGGCCAAACACTTTCTGGAGCCGCTTGACGAACACTATCTGGTCCAGCGTGAGAGTCTTTTTGCGCTCAATCCTCGCACACGTCTCAGCCTCTCGCTGTTAATCGATCTGTTTATCATTCAATGCCTGCGCCCTGAGTTAGTCGCAGAGCGGATTGAGCAACTTGAAGGGCTGGATGCGGCAAGCCAGAATCCGCTGGGCTTTTTCCATTGGCAAAAACTCTTTGACTATTTGCAGATGAGTGACGATACGCTGGTCACACTGTTTTACGATGCGCCGATGTGGCTTGAGTCAGTGCAGACCCCACAAGGTATTGCTTGGGGGCAATTAGTGCTGGACTTACTGCAAATGTGCCGAGTCAAAACACGTCCTGAACTGCGAGCTTTTTTCACCACCTTGGCCAATCACCCGCTGGCTGAGCCACTGGATAGCAGCAAGGCACCAGCTCAGTTTAACCTCGCGCATATGGCGCAACGTCTCTTTGCCTATTTGACCGACGAAGAAACGGATCAAGGCCGCTTTATTGATAAACCCGACGCATGGCAAATGTGGATCAGTGAAGTGACCACCACCTTGCGCGATCCGAAAGAGCAGCAAGATGAGCGCTTAGCCTGGGTGATCAGCGAGCAAGAGACCTTGATGGTCAAGTTACAGAAACGGGGCAAAAAAGGCTGGAGCATAGGGAGAAAAATCGCCCCACACACGCTGCTTTACGACAACCACCTCTCGTTGACCAGCATTGATCTGGCGATTGCCGAACACTTGCAAAGCCGCCATGATTATTGGAGCGACACCTTTAAGCTCAACCCCACATTACTCATGCTGCTGTCACAAAGTAACAGCGTGTTTAACTCAGTTGGGGAGCCGATCAGTTTGGTCGCAGAACCGGCCTTGGTGGTGCTAGAGGAAGAAAAAGGACAGCTCGCATTGCAATGCCATCCCAAGGTAACCAAGCAGTCGCAAGCTTGCCTAAAGCCACGCACGGAAGGGATCTACTCTTTCTATTCGATTCCCGAACACGTCGAACGCTTTTTTACGCTCGCCGGACAAATGCCCGCGGTAGCGATTGAACAGGCCGATGCGTTGATCGAACGCTTGGGCGATAATGTCAACTGGTACTTTATCAGTGAAGCGCGCGGCAACATTACCCTAGGAGAATGGGACACCACGCCACACTTGTGGCTCAAGCTTGGTGAAGGGAAATTGGAACTGGCGATTGAACACCAATCACTGGACCAATGCACCCGTATTGGCTCGGGACAAGGCACACTCTGGCTCTATCAGCAAGGGAAGATCTGGTATCGCCGCGATCTTGCTCAGGAGCGGCAGCAAGCCAAAGCCATTGCCAAAACACTCGGTTTAAAGGCGTGTAAAAGCCACCGCTACAGCGTGCCTAGCCAACAACTGCCGCAACTACTCGACGCTCTAGAACAGCTTGAAGAGGTCACCATCCACTGGCATCAAGCCAGCAAACGAGTCAAACAACTGCGCTCACAAGATGTGGGCCTAGCGATACGCCAACAGGAAAATTGGTTTCAAGTGTCAGGGGATGTGCATTTTGATGGCGCGCAAGTGTTGGATCTCAAACGTCTGCTTGAAGCGCGACGCACAGGATTTATTACCTTAGAACAGCAGAACCTCACCCTGTTAGTCAGCGATGCGCTGCGTAAACAGTTGCATTTCTTAGACAGCGTGTTAGATGACAATCTCTCGGTAAACCGCCAACTCGCCTACCCGCTACAAAAGCTGATCGAAACCATGTCGGTGCAAAGCGATCACGGTTGGCAAGCGCTACAACAGGCATGGTCACAACCCATCACGTTAGATGAAGCGCTGCTTGAACCACTGCGCGATTATCAACGCAGCGGCGTCCTCTGGGCGGCGCATTTGCTGCACAATGGGTTTGGCGTCTGCTTAGCCGACGATATGGGCCTTGGCAAAACACTGCAAGCATTAACCCTGCTGAGCCATTTTCAAGCGCAAGGCCCAAGCTTAGTGGTCTGCCCCAAATCGGTCTTACTCAACTGGCGTCAAGAGAGCCAGCGCTTCACGCCGCAGTTAACCGTGATTGATTTAGAGAGCTGCGCCGATCGCCAGCAAACCTTAGCCAACGCTCGCGCCGGTGAAGTGATCGTACTCAGCTACGGGTTAGTGACTCGCCTAGCCGATGCCTTGCAAGCCACCGAGTGGCAAACCGTCGTCTTGGATGAAGCGCAGCAGATCAAAAACCCCAATGCCGAACGCGCTAAAGTGTTGTTTGAGATAAACGCGCAGCGGCGCATAACCCTCTCAGGCACCCCAGTGGAAAACCATTTGGTGGAGCTTTGGAGCCAGTTCGCCTTTTTAAACCCGGGCTTGCTCGGCTCTTTAAAACAGTTCAAAAGCAAATACGCGCAAGCCAGCAAAAATGAAGACGACCTGCTGCGACTGCGCGCTTTAGTCAGCCCCTTTATTTTGCGTCGTCTCAAACAAGAGGTGCTCACTGAACTACCGGAAAAAACAGAGCTCGTCCATCATGTTGAGCTGACCAGTAAAGAGCGCAATGCCTATGAAGCAGTGCGTAAAGAAGCGTTAGAAAACCTGAGTGACGGCGGCACTCATTCCACCATTTCGCTGTTCGCCAGCTTAACGCGTTTGCGCCAAGTGTGTTGCGACCCAGGCTTAGTGTTTGAGCACCTCACCGACACCAGCAGCAAACAGAAAGAGGCGTTGCAACTGGTCGAAGACGCCCTTGAGGGCGGACACAAGATCCTGGTGTTTAGCCAATTTGTTCAGTTGCTCAAACGCTTCGGCCAGCAGTTAAACCAACACGGGGTCGATTTTTCTTACCTGGATGGGCAATCCACCAGCAAGAAACGACAAAGTGCGATCAACGCGTTTAAATCTGGCGAACACAACTTGTTTTTGATCAGCCTGAAAGCGGGCGGTTCAGGGCTCAACCTCACCGAAGCGGATACCGTGATCCACCTTGACCCATGGTGGAACCCAGCGGTAGAAGATCAAGCGAGTGATCGGGCTTATCGTATGGGACAAACCAAACCCGTCACCGTCTATCGCTTGGTCACCGTCAACACGGTAGAAGAAAAAATCATCCAACTGCACAGTGAAAAACGCGACTTGGCTGACAAGGTTTTGTCCGGCCAATCCACCGCCGAGCAACTCAACCCAGAATTGCTCATGCAGTTAATGACGGAGTAGGGGCGGAAGAGCGGAAGAGAAGGGGCTAGGAAGAGCAGGGACTAGGTGCTAGGGAAGAGCAGGGGCTAGGTCCTTGGGAAAAGCAAGGGCGGAAGAGAAGGTTCTGGGTCCTGGGCCCTTGGTCCTGGGGAAAGACAAAGGCGGAAAAGCAAGGGCGGATAAAGCAGGGACGAGATTGATAGGGAATAGATTGCTAGGAAGAGCAAGGGCGGAAAAAATGGTCTTGCTTTTCCTGCTCTTACCTAGTCCCTAGAAACCTGCTCTTCCCTAGAACCTAGCAACCTAGGAACCAGGACCGCTCTTTCCTAGAACCTAGAACCTAGCACCTAGTACCTAGTACCTAGTACCTAGAATACTAACGCCCTGCTCTTCCTGCTCTTACCTAGAACCTAGAAACCTAGAAACCTAGCGACCTTCTTTCCCTAGCGACCTTCTTTCCCTAGCAACCTTCTTTTCCTAGTCCCTAGAAACCTTCTCTTCCCCGCTTTTAACGACGCAAAAATTCGATGGCTTTATCGCAAAATGCAGCTAAAACGTGATAGCGCCCTTGCGCAACGATTGAACGGACAATATTGATATCGATATTTAAATAATCGTGCACCAAACCATTACGCATGCCAATAATCTGCCGCCACTGCACCAGCTCATCGGCGGTTATCAGCCCATGCAGGTGAAGTTGCGCAAAGGTTTGATAAGCGTCTGCTGCCGCTTGCTGCTGACATTTTTTTAAACAGTGCTTGGCTAGCCCAATGGATAATTCGGTCAATATCTGCAACAAACGTTCAATCGCTAAATAATCACGCCGACGCAGTTCACCTTGCGCTAACTCTGCACGCAACTCATCAAGCTGCTGACAATAGTCCTGCTTGTGTTTTGTCGCTTCGGTTAAATAGAGCTGCAATCCTGCTGTTTCATGATATTTCATCGCTTCGCCTCGCGCTGTTGGTATTCAAATAGGCTATTGATGCGTGTTATCTCTTGCCATGCTCGTGCACTGCCATCGCTATATATGAGTTGCCCTGTTTCTATAATTTGATAGGCCAGATAAATAGGGATTTGATTGATATCTACCAAAGAGACTTGTTGCTCGGGCAACTGCAATGCCGCAGCCCAATCGAGCGCCAAACTGTGAGGACGCGCATACCGCGCGAGAGGATCAAGCGAAAAATCATGAAAGGCAATCGCCAGATCATAATCACTATCTCGCCGGGCTCTATCTTGCGCTCGCGAACCGTACAACCAAATAGCCGCAATATCGGTATTTTTTTGCGCCAGTTGTTCTATGTTGTCCAGCAGATCATTCGCAGGCATCGTCGGTGTTCACATGTTGGGTATTTAAGCGATAGATTATCATCCATAAAGAGGACGGGCTAGAAAGAGCAAGAGCGGAAGAAATGGTCCTAGGAAGAGCAGGTCCTAGAACCTAGAAACCTAGAAACCTAGCAACCTAGAAACCTTCTTTTCCTAGTCCCTCGAAACCTTCTTTTCCTAGCCCCTAGCCCCTTCTCTTCCTACTCAAACCTCAACAACTCATTAACCTCATTTTTATCAAAAGCTTTAGCGTCCCAGCCCTCTTCCATGCCGTACCACTCCAGCTGCTCTTGTTCTTCTTGAGTGCGCTCAGTTTTGGCTGCTGCCTCTAATAATGCGTTGTATCCCCACATACCGCCGCAATCTTCTGGTGGGCATTCGCCGCTCCCGGCGGTGACTTTGGGTTGCCAGCAATCGCGCTTGTTGATTTTTTCTAAGACAACGGAGTGTTGCCAATGATCACCAAAATCATAGACATAGCCCATGCTATCCCCTTCATTGCGCAGCACGGCCATCAACGGAATCTCATCGGCAGGCAACGGACTTTCTGGCGAATCATCAATGTGGCCAAGTTTGGTGGCAAAGGTGTACGCATGGTAGTTATCCCAACCCATCACATCTTGCAGCAGGTTGTGCAGCGAGTGCATGTCGATACTGCTCGAGACCGTAAAACGACGCCACACTTTCGGTTTGCTATCCATCAACTGTACTTTGAGTACATAGCCAGTAGGCTCCGCAAGTTCACAGAAGATCTTATCCAGTTGCTGATCTTGCTGGCTCTCATGCAAGCTCGCTTCAGCCAGCCAATCAAACAGCGGGAAGGTTTTTCGACCTAATCCGCCCTCTTGGAGCAAAAACGCACAGGCGAGATAGCTGTTAGCCGGAGCTATCAAAAAATTTGGCGGCAGCAGAGAAAAATGCGCCAGTAAAGCGGCATGAGAGAGCGCTTCGATATAGCGCTGTGGCTGGGCCAAATAGCAGTGGTCACGCACTTGGCGCGCTTTAGTCAACATTGGGTCAATGTCGTGCACCAGCCAAGTTTTGAACATCGGTGTATTGAGCAACATTTTGCTCACTTTGCGTTCATTATCTCGCCAATCCGTCTTTTGCGTTTCAAAGTGACAGATTTCAGCGATGTGATCTAAGTTAAACGCCTGCGGCTCACTCCACGCGTTGGGCAGCAAAGCCAGAATCTGCAAGGTATCGACCGACATACGCTCCGGGCTGGATTGCTGCTCGTGCAACGCCCAAGGGAGTAGATGACGCAGCAAGAGCGGGTCACACGGGATAGCACCCACTTCACCTTTTATTGTTTCGACCATGTGTTGAAATTGGTGACGATCAATATGGGGGATAAAGTAGCTATCGACCAAGCCGTAGCCAAGCCGAAATACCCCGCCTACTTGGTGCAAACTTTTGCCATCGGCATCTTGCACCAGCGCAAGAAACAGCGTGGAGTGCTGGCCATCAGCAAAAGAAACATACAGCTCCACCACTTGGCTCGGCTGGCTTTGTTTGGCATGTTGCATCGCAAGGCGGTTCCACTTAGGTAAATGAGCCTTGACCTTTTCATCGGCAAAACGCTGTACCAACAACAGGTAGTTGCGATTGGTTAAAAACTTCCACTGCTTATCGGCGACGTCATTCAACCGTTCTGCTGCAACGTTGGCAATCTCTGACTCTTTGTGCAAAGTGAGCAGCAACAGCGCGTCCACAATCCACTTTTGCTTGAGAAAACAGGCAAGTAAGACTTTCACCCCATCAATGGGATAAACCGCCAGCTCATCGCTGATCATTTGGCAAAACGTAAAGCCACTGTCAATCCCTTGCTGAGTAATCTGCTCGGCCATCTGGTCCAACATTTTCTGAGGGTCTACAGGTAGGCTTGGCACATTGTTTGGCTGCTCTTGCTCTTGCTTTTGCATTTGCAGCTCGGCAAGTGTGTCAATCACTGCGGGCTCAATCGACAATTGGTGTGACTTAAGCACTTTGACCATGCTGTAAGCCATCTGCAGATTAATCTCCCCGCCTTCAAGCAGATCAAGCAAACAGCTGTTGAGAATGGGCAGCATCTCCAGCGCGTCGCCATTACGCAGTTGGATGCGCAATTCGTTGGCCATAAAGTCGAAGTAAGGCAGAAAGGTATCGCTATACGCCTCGGCCGCTTCATCCGGCATAGTCATGCCAAACGGCAAAGCAAACAGTAGCGTGGTAGGCTCTGCAAGGTAAGCCAGTTCATCGCGTGTCAGTTGCTCAAAGGTTTTTTGCTCAGTCACCATGCCTAAGAGTTTTTGAAGCGGCTGAGGGAAGTGATTTTTCATGTAAAGTCTGATGTGAAAACGTGATGGCAAACAGTGTATGCAGTTTCGCCCCTCACGGCCATCCCCAAAGGAAAAAATGGGAGGAAGGGCAAGGAAGAGCGGAAGAGAAGGTCCTAGGAAAAACAGGTCCTAGTTCCTAGGGAAGAGCAGGGACTAGGAAGAGCAAGGGCGGAAGAGAGGGGCCTAGGTTCTGGGTCCTTGGTCCTGGGAAGAGCAAGAGCGGAAAAAGAAGGGACAAGATTAACAGGGACTAGATTGCTAGGAAGAGCAGAAGCGGAAGAGAAGGACCGCTTTTCCCTAGAACCTAGCAACCTGCTCTTTCTCGCCCAGGAACTAGGGCCGCTCTTGCCCTTCCCAGGACCGCTTTTCGAGGGCCACAGGACCGCTCTTAACCGCTCTTCCTAGAACCTAGCGACCTAGGAACCAGGGCCGCTTTTCCCCGCTTTTGCCCTTTCTCGCCCAGGAACTAGGGCCGCTCTTGCCCTTCCCAGGACCGCTTTTCGAGGGCCACAGGTCTGCTCTTCCTGCTCTTCCTGCTCTTCCTGCTCTTCCTGCTCTTCCTACTCTTCCCTAGAACCTAGTCCCTAGCGACCTTCTTTCCCTAGCCCCCTGTAGTGGTACGCTCCTTGGCCAGCTCAATCACTGCGTGCCCTAATTGAACCAATGTGCCAAAGTTTGGCGTCGTTTCTGGCTTCAAGGAGCGATACGCACTGGTACGGCTCTTTATGCCTGCTTTTTCAATAACTTGGCCATGACCAAACTGTTCTACATAAGAGCGAATAGCCGCTTGTAGAATATCTGGACGCCCTTCCATCATGGATTCCCATGAGGCTTGTTTGATGACAGCTTCCATTTCTTGGACATTAAAACCGAACTCAACGGGTTTCTGCGACCCTTTGGTAATATCACGAAGTGTCGCCGCAGATAGCTCGATACCGCTCCAGTTCAAAGAACCATCACCTGTCAAAGAAAAGCGCTTAAAGTCCTTCACTTCTGAAAACGGCTTTTTAGAAAAGTACACCGACAAATCGGCGTGGCCTTGGTAGCCATCATTGAATGTCAGCGCTAAGGTATGCTCTGAGATATAATCGACATCGATAACTTTCAACATAAATCACCTAACTTACCAGGGTTTTCCCCATTCACCGCTTTATGCCACATAATCATCAATTGCTCTCGATGTTCGAAAATGTGGTTCTCAGCACGTTTGCGTTGTTTGTTGGGTAAATAACCTTCTAAACACTCCCCCGTTTCAATAGCAATAATTAACTCGTAACTACCGTATTTCACGTGGATATGCGGTAATTTATGCTGTTTGTTATCAAAGAAGTACAAGCAAAATGAAAGGCCCAATAGGGCGTCAATTTCTGGCATTCCCGCCTCGAACTCAACGTGGTCAAGGAACTATAGCAGCGTATCTTTAAAGAGACAAGAAGGCAGGGAAGGGACGAGGAAGAGCAAGGGCGGATAAAGAAGGGACGAGTTTTCTAGGGGCTAGATTACTAGGAAGAGCAAGGGCGGAAAAGAAGGAACGGAAGAAATGGTCCTGTGGTCCTGGGGAAAGAAAAAGCGGAAGAGAGGGTACTAGGTTCTGGGCCCTTGGTCCTGGGAAGAGCAAGAGCGGAAAAAGAAGGGACGAGATTGATAGGGACTAGATTGCTAGGAAGAGCAAGAGCGGAAGAGAAGGAACGCTTTCCCCTGCTATTCCCTGCTCTTCCCTGCTCTTCAGGACCATAGGGCCATAGGACCGCTCTTAACCGCTCTTCCTAGTCCCTAGAAAACTAGTCCCTAGAAACCTGCTCTTCCTGCTCTTCCCTAGAACCTAGCGCCCTGCTCTTCAGGACCATAGGGCCATAGGTCCGCTCTTAACCGCTCTTCCTAGTCCCTAGAAACCTAGAACCTAGCAACCTGCTGTTCCTAGAACCTAGCGACCTAGGAACCAGGGCCGCTTTTCCCCGCTTTTGCCCTTTCTCGCCCAGGAACCAGGGCCGCTCTTGCCCTTCCCAGAACCGCTTTTCAGGGCCACAGGACCGCTCTTAACCGCTTTTCCTAGTCCCTAGAAACCTGCTCTTCCCTATCAACCTTCTTTTCCTACAACCTCACAACCCCCGCGTAACCCGTAGCATTCAGTGCTTGCGCAAAGGCTTGCTTGCTGCTTGGCTCGCCGTGGATGAGATGAATTTCTTGCGGAGCTTGGCCAATGCCATGGATAAAAGCCAGCAACTCAGATTGATCCGCATGGGCAGAGTAGCCCGACATCACGTGGATACTGGCGTTTACTTCGACCTCCTCGCCATCAATGCAGAGGTTTTTTTCACCTTGAGCAATGCTACGCCCGAGCGTTCCCTCGGCCTGATAGCCTGCAAAAATCACATCGGTGCGTTCATCGCTCAGCAGCGCTTTCAAATAGTCGACAATCCGCCCGCCCTGACACATTCCCGAAGCGGCCACCACAATCGCCGCGTCCCCGGTTGAAGCCAAACGGTTGACTAACGCTTGATGAGTGCGGTAATCGCTAATCTGAATACATTGATCAAACGCTAGCGGATGGCGATGCATCTCCAGACGTTGCTTTGCTTCCTCACCCCATAAGGTTTTAAAGTGCCGATAAGATTGCGTCACTTGCTGGGCCATCGGTGAGTCTAGGATGACGGGCAAATCGGCGGCAATTTTATGCTCATAAATCAGGCGCTCAAGGTCAAACAGCAGCTCTTGGGTACGGCCAACACTAAAAGCCGGGATTAAAATGGTGCCGCCATCGGCTAAAGAGCGTTGAATGATTTTGCGCAGCGTTTCCGCTCGGCCTGCAACATCATCATGATTGCGGTTGCCATAGGTGCTCTCTATCACCAGATAATCGGCCCGCTCTGGCGGTTGCGGATCGGGCAAGAGCGGCGTATTACTCGGGCCTAAGTCACCAGAAAACACCACCACTTCACCACTGGCTAAGCGAATTTCAACGTAGGCCGAACCCAAAATATGCCCAGCGGGTTGAAAGCGCAGCTCAAGCGAAGCCTCCGTGTTTCTCTGCGCAGAGAGTGTGAGCCATTCACCATAGCCCAATGGACGCAAACGCTGTTTAACGGCGTGTAAAATTTGCTGTATTTGTTGGTGATTAAGGCCCAACTGTAACTTAAGGCCATCTTCTAACATCAGTGGGATCAGCTCTGCACTGGCTGGAGTACAGTAGATTGGCCCGCGAAAGCCAGCGGCAAGTAGCCACGGAATGCGACCGATGTGATCGATATGCGCATGAGTGACAATCAGCGCATCAATATGCTCTACGGAGAAATTTAATTCAGCCTGCGCCGACTCTTTGCCCTGAAACAGGCCACAATCGATTAATAGCGCCATGCCATCTGCGCGCAGCTCATGACAAGAGCCTGTAACGGTATCTTTACCGCCATGATGAAGTATTTGCATTTCCTTTGCCTTAGTCGCCAATTAAGATAGGAAAACGCTAGCATATTCGCTTTTACTTGAGCGCAAATTGTTGGAAATTTTCGAGGCAGGGCAGAAAAGCAGGCCCTAGGAAAGGCAGGGACTAGGAAAAAGCAGGCCCTAGGTCCTAGGAAAGAGCAGGGACTAGGAAGGGCAGAAAAGCAGGAGCGAGATTGCTAGGAAGAGCAAGGGCGGAAGAGAAGGTCCTGGGTTCTGGGCCCTTGGTCCTGGGGAAGGCAAAGGCGGAAAGGCAGGAGCGAGATTGATAGAGGCTAGATTGCTAGGAAGAGCAAGAGCGGATAAAGAAGGGACGAGTTTTCTAGGGGCTAGATTACTAGGAAAAGAAAAAGCGGAAAAGCAGGACCGCTCTTAACCGCTCTTCGCCCTTCCCCGCTCTTCCTAGTACCTAGCCCCTAGAAACCTTCTTTTCGTCCTACGCCGTTACCTTCATTTCAACGACTTTAGCCTGAGACGCTTTGAGTTTCTTCTTCGCGTTCCAGACGAGATCGCCGATACCATCGGTTGGGTTAAAGCCTGTTGGCGTTTCCAGCAGGATTTGGCGAATCGCCTCATGGTCAAAATGGTGGCATGCTAAATCAAGATCTTCGAGAATGTGATTAAACTGCTCTAGCGGCAAGAACTGCTCGTTGGCCGTCATAATGCGTTCATGCTCTGTGCCTTCAACGTTATCGCCAATCAATAACTCTTCATAGAGCTTTTCGCCTGGGCGAAGGCCGGTGAATTTAATCTCAATATCGCCGTTCGGGTTAGAAGGCGATTTAACTTCAAGCCCAGAGAGGCGGATTAAGTTTTTCGCCAGATCAACGATTTTTACTGGTTGGCCCATATCCAAGACAAAGACATCGCCACCTTTACCCATTGCGCCTGCCTGAATCACCAACTGAGCTGCCTCTGGTATGGTCATAAAGTAGCGAATAATATCTGGATGTGTCACGGTGATCGCTTTGCCCTCTTCAATCTGACGTTTGAAGAGAGGAATCACAGAGCCGGATGAACCAAGCACATTGCCAAAACGCACCATGCAAAAACGCGTACCATTGGGTTTGCTGTTCTCTTGCTGCGCTAGGGCTTGCAAGCCCAACTCAGCCATTCGTTTTGAGGTACCCATCACATTGGTTGGGCGTACTGCTTTGTCGGTTGAGATAAGCACAAAGGACTCTACCCCTGCCTCAATCGCCGCTTTGGCAGTGTAATAGGTGCCAAATACGTTGTTACGCACCCCTTCGACCACATTGTATTCCACTAGTGGCACGTGTTTATACGCGGCCGCGTGGTACACCGTTTGTACCCCAAAGGCACGCATGGTGGTGCTGACACGGTTAATGCGTTGCACTGAACCCAACAGTGGGATGATCTCGACGTTAAGCTTTTCTGTTTCAACCAGATTGGAAAGCTCTTTATCAATTTGATAAAGGCCAAATTCAGACAGCTCAAAAAGAACCAGTGATTTAGGTTTTTGCCTGACGATTTGCCGACAAAGCTCTGAGCCGATAGACCCCCCCGCGCCAGTCACCATTACCACTTTACCTTGGATGTTGGCTTTCATCAGATCTGGGTTGGGTGCGACCGGATCGCGGCCAAGCAGATCTTCAATCGCGACATCTTTCAGCTCATCGACTGTGGCATTGCCGTTGACGATATCGTTGAAATCAGGCACGGTGAGCACTTCTACTGGAAGGTGCAACAAAGAATCGATGATGGTTTTACGTTCCGAGCGAGAAGCACGCGGCGTAGCAAGCAAAATCTTTTCTATGCCTTGCCTTTCGACCAGTTGATCAACACTGCTTGGCGAGTAAACGTTAATCCCTTGAATGATGGTATTTGCTAATGATGGATCATTATCAATAAAGCCTTGTACTTGATACGATTCCGCATTTCTTAACGCGATGGCGAGCTGCCGCCCTGTGCTGCCCGCGCCAAAAATCAATACCCGTTCAGAGCCTTTACGGCTAGCCTGCACAATGAGTGAGCGCACCAACATGCGCGCCCCGCCACAGAGAATAGCGAGGAATGTCATATAGATGACAGGCACCGTACGCGGCACCGCGGCATCAAAATAGTAGGCAAAGCTGGTGATAGAAAGTGCGGAGATCACCGCACCAATCACAACGACCGTTAACGCATGGAAAGTTAGGTAACGCAATACCGCGCGATACAACCCCAGTTTGGTAAAGGCGATTAGCGTTACGGTTAAGGTGCCAAGCAGCGTTAACCAAGTTGGCCCTGAAACCGAAAAAGAGACCTCTCCCGTTCGCGCCGCCAAGGCGAGAAAGAAAGAGAAGGTGATCAATAAAGTATCAATAGCCAAACTGATCAGACGCTTATGCATCCGAGGCAGAGACCAAATATAAGCCAACTTGTCCATAATTATCTCTCTAAATACATAAATTACATAGTAATTATGTTCTCTTGATTATTTTCTTTATTGTAGAAAATATAATAAAAATATCATCTAAGATAGTATGATTATCGACATATTGTAAATAATATGTCTGCTTCACTGGCAAAATCACATCAATGTAGGCTTTTTTGGGATCACTATACTGACCTAAAATATCACTCTCATCGACCATCTCGATTGATGCCCGATCAGTAATACCCGGCTTTACCGATAAAACTTTATCCTTAACATCCGTTGGATAACAATCAATAAATTCTTGCACTTCTGGACGAGGGCCAACTAGGCTCATATTACCTAGGAACACATCGATGAGTTGCGGTAGCTCGTCGATTTTGCTCTTCCTCAAAAATTGTCCAGATCGAGTGATCCTGCTATCGTTACCTATCGTTAATCGGCCTTCGCTCTCTGCCTGCACTTTCATTGTTCGAAATTTATGAATTCGAAATGGATTCCCCTTGTAACCAACTCTTGTTTGTCTAAAAAAAACCGGACCAGGTGAGTCCAGCTTAATCCAACAAGCCACAGAAATAAAAACTGGCAATAGACAAAAAATCCCGATGAAGGATAGAAATAGATCAAAAAGTCGTTTAGCCATCTGCGAGAACCTGTTTAACTGCATTGACAACTCTTAACAAATCGTCATCGTTCATTTTTGTATATAATGGTAAAGAAACTTCGGCTTCAAAAATAGATTGAGCAATAGGATACATTTCTGGTATCAGTTCGTATGTATCACGCCAATATGGGTGCAAATGCAAAGGAATAAAATGTACAGAACAGCCAATGCCTAATTCAGACATTTTAAAAATAAAATCATCTCGAGATATCCCAGCATCATCCTTTAGCTTAATCGGATATAAATGCCATGCATGTGAACTCACCTCATTAGGTAATGCAGGAAGAACAATAGGCAGTTCTTTGAGTTGCTGATTATAATACTCAGCCATACGTTGACGTTTAATTTGGAAGTCTGGTAACTTAACTAACTGATGCAAGCCAATAGCTGCCGAGATATCTGGCATATTATATTTGTAACCCGGTGCAACAATTTCATAGGACCAGGCTGGCTTCGTTGATGTATAGCGATCAAAGGCATCACGGCTTATTCCATGTAGTCGCATAATTTTGCAACGTTTTGCAATGTCTTGATTACGCGTAACAACCATGCCCCCCTCACCAGTTGTCATCGTCTTATTCGCGTAAAAGCTAAACACGGTGACATCAGTGTCCAAAGTTCCAATTAGTTTACCATTGTAAACTGTTGGTAATGCATGTGCTGCATCTTCAATAATGCGGATATCGTGCTTTCTTGCGATAGAAATAATTTCATCCATATCACATGCAAGACCAGCAAAATGAACAGGAATGACTGCTTTTGTTTTCTCTGAAATCGCCGCTTCAAAAGCAGTTGGTGTCATATTAAATGTTGATTCCTCAACATCAACCATAATAGGTGTAGCACCTAGATATCGAACAATTTCAGCTGTTGCAGTAAATGTATATGTAGGAACAATAACTTCATCTCCAGGTCCTACGCCGATAGCTTCTAACGCCAAATGAAGACCTGACGTGGCTGAGTTCACGGCAATTGACTCTAACTTTTCATCACCTAAAAAAGCGGAGAACTGTTCTTCAAAACGTTTTGCCTTAGGTCCTGTAGTTACCCAACCAGAACGTAATGAATCAACAACTTCTGCAATTTCTTCTTCGCCAATTTCAGGTAGAGCAAATGGTAAAAAATCTGTACTCATATCTTCAAACGTCCTTTATTGATTTTACTAACCTTAACATTTCTCTTTGTCCAGATTGCTTAAACTCTGACTCGATAGAGAATCCACATTTACTATAAAAGCTCAATACAGAGCTATTTTCATTCTTATCCGTTATAAGATAAATAATCTGACACTCTTTTTTTTCAGATAATAACTCGTCCAAATCTTTGAGCAGATGCTTACCGATACCTTTACCTTCCACACAAGGATCAACAGCTAAGCTACTTAACAAAAAGCTATTATTCAGTCGTTCAACGGAGTCACCTTTATAGAAGATAGCACTATATAATTTCTTTATAACCAAAGATGGCTTCTTTATTAAACCTGGTGCGGCTGCAAAAAAAAATGACAGCCACTTTTCTCTTCTTAAATTGGAAAAAAAGACTTCTGGTTTATCTGTACCTGCAGAAAAACCAACAATATTAGAATCAACAACTGCTACGCGCAGTAAGCCTTTATCAATAAATCCTGCATAGAGAAGGTGTAAAAAATTAGGCCCCAAAAATGTCAAAAAGAAGCCCTCAAACGCACTAATATGAATCTCTATAATACGTTCGACATCAGTATAATTCGCATTTCTAATTTCCATATGATACTGCCTTCTTCAAAACTGAATCCAGTGCGCGATAGCCACTCTCTAAAGAAAACTTATCTAAATAAGTCTTTCTTGAGTTATTCCCTAGCAACGCCCAATTGTCTCGATCACTTGACAACTCTCTTATCGCATCAGCAATAGACTCTGGGTTACTCGGTATTGGGTAATAACCACATTGGCCACCTCTAATGATATCTTGAGTCTCTCCAGATACAGCCATAATAATAGGTTTCGCTAATGCAGTGTAAGACTGAGTTTTCGAAGGTATTGTAATTTTGAATAAAGGTTCGTCTCTCAAATGAACAAGCAATGCATCATAGTTAACCAGCTCCGAGAATAAATTCTTAGGAGGAACATACCCTAAAAACTCTACATTCTTAAGCTTTAGATCCTTCACTTCTTGTTCAAGAACTTCCCTTTCAACCCCCCCTCCAATTAGAGACAAGTGAACATCAATATCATCAAGCATGCCCATGGCTTGAATCACAGACTTCAAGTCCTGAGCTGTACCCAAGTTACCGGCATATGCTAGTTTAACCGTTGAGTTTGAAGAAACCGTGTAAGTCGACTGCTCTAATGCTAAAGAGATCAACTTTTCTTCAGGACACCAATTATACACCACATTGATCTTATCTCCGCTAACTCCACGCTCAATGAGCGTTGTCTTAAACCCTTCGGATAAAACAACGACTTGACTAGAGCATTTATAAACTAAACGGCACCAACCACCAATCAAGGAAGTCACGAGCTTATTGCTACCAAGTCCGGTTGCCGCCAGTGAGTCAGGCCAAAGATCTTGTACATCAGTAATGTATGGGACGCGTTTTAGTAACGTCATCAACATACCAATCAACCCCGTCGTAGATTGAGGATGATAGGTATAAACCACCGAAACGTTTTTAGACTTTAGCGCAAATAGTAATGCCATCAACGTAAAACTAATGTAGCTCCATGCCCTAGATAACTTTGATTTGGAGTGGGAGATATGAGACCAAACCCGTGTAATTTTGACTTGGTCTTTGTAGCTCGAATCAACTAGCTGTACTTTATATCCGTCATAAACTTTTCCTACTGGATAATTAGGAAAAGTGGTTATGACTTCGACTTCATGGCCTTGGTCAACCCAGTGCTTCATTAAAGCGTGACCTTTAATTGAGTACTCTGGATCGTACAATTGACTAATGAATAGAATTTTCATTGGATTAGTATTCTTTCCAAACTACACGTTTCACATAGTCTGTATAAGAGTGAATTATACGTACAACTTTGTCCGAGACGTTTGGCATACTGTAATCAGCCACTTGACGTAATAGGCGCTCATCACCCGAAGGTTGTGATTCAAGAATTTGCAAAGCCTGCATTACGCGCTCAACACCTAAGCCAACCATCATCACTGAAGCTTCTTCCATCCCCTCAGGGCGTTCATGTGCTTCTCGCATATTTAGTGCTGGAAAGTTCATAATGGACGATTCTTCATTAATCGTACCGCTATCTGAAAGTACGACTTTGGCATTTTTCTGCAAATGATTGTAATCATGGAACCCTAGTGGCTTGAGTAACTGAATATTCGGGTGGAACTCCAATCCCTGCGCTTCAATACGGTTACGTGTACGTGGATGCGTTGACACAATCACAGGCAGATTATAATGCTGCGCAACGGTATTAAGCGTTTCAGCTAATTTGGCCAACTGTTTAGGGGAATCGACATTCTCTTCACGATGCGCACTAACAACAAAAAATTGCCCTTTTTGCAAACCCAAACGAGAAAGCACATCTGAGCTATCGATTTGCGGCATATAATGGTGGAGCACCTCAAACATCGGGCTACCTGTTTTGATCACACGATCAGCAGGTAAACCTTCAGCCAGGAGGTAATCACGAGCAATTGTGCTGTAAGTCAGGTTGATATCCGCAGTATGGTCCACAATTCGACGGTTTGTTTCTTCAGGAACGCGCTGATCAAAACAGCGATTACCCGCTTCCATGTGGAAAATAGGCACTTTGCGACGCTTGGCTGGAATAGCCGAAATACAAGAGTTAGTGTCCCCCAGTACCAGCATCGCTTCAGGTTGAATCTCTTCTAATACTTGATCAACTTTGATGATCACTTGCCCAATAGTTTCAGCAGCATTTTTCCCCGCAGCACTGAGAAAATAGTCGGGCTTGCGCACACCTAAGTCATTAAAAAATACTTCATTCAGTTCAAAGTCGTAATTTTGCCCCGTGTGAACCAAAATATGCTCACAGTGCTCATCAAGTTTTGCTAAAACGCGAGACAAACGGATAATTTCTGGGCGAGTGCCCACAACTGACATTACTTTAAGTTTCTTCACTTTAATTTCTCTTGAATCAAGACAATGGACGGGCAAACGTATCGGGTGCTTCACGGTCGAAAATCTCATTAGCCCATAGCATTACGATCATTTCTTCATCACCGATATTGGTGATGTCATGAGACCAGCCAGGAACCGTTTCAACAATTTGCGGTGAACTGCCATCGGTATAAAGTTCATAACGCTCACCAGTAGCGATATGCTCAAATTTAAATAATGCCTTGCCTTTCAGCACCAAAAATTTTTCATTTTTACTATGGTGATAATGGCCACCACGAGTGATACCAGGATGAGCAGTAAAGAAGGAAAATTGACCCGCTTGCTTGGTTTTCAACATTTCGCTAAAGACACCGCGCTCATCACCATAACTGGGAATGGAATAGCTAAATTGTGCTGGTGTCATGTAGCTAAGGTAAGTCGAGTAGAGAGCTCGAGTTAAACCAGTACCAACATTTTCAGTGACAAGATTGTCTCTGCTTGCTTTAAAAGCACGCAACAGTTCAGCGACCTGACCGACTGTGGTCGGATATTCTGGTGTTACGCTCTTATAGCCGCTCTCTGCGCAACCTTCTAGCAATGAAATTAAATGGGCACAAACATCATCAATGTAAACCAAGGTTACTGGCGCACTCGGATCGTTTATCGTGATTTCAAGATCGTTTAGTGTGTTGTAACAAAAGGTGGCGACAAAGGAGTTGTAATTAGGGCGACACCATTTACCAAAAACGTTAGGAAAGCGGTAAATGAAGTACGGTGCTTGTGTTTGCTGGCCATACTGCTCAACCGCTTGTTCGGCCAAACGCTTACTTTGTCCGTAGGCATTGTCTCGCTCAGCCTGTGTAGAAGAGCTCACCACCAGAGGTACTTTCCTTCTGTTCAGCGTAAGCTGATCAACAATATAAGACGTTAAATCTGCATTACCTTGCTGAAACTCTACTTCATCTTTTGGACGGTTGATACCAGCCAAGTGATAGACGAATTCAGCCGTCGAAAGAACTTGAGATAATTGCTCACGCGATGTTTCGCGATCCACTTCGACGACATCTTGATAGCCATGCTCACGAAGCATAATACAGAGGTTTTTGCCAATAAAACCTTTGGCACCAGTGACGACAATTTTCATTACACACCTTCAGGAACGTTAAGGCTGCCCGCCTCAATATCAGCGATAAAATCTAGCTTGTGAAGCAGTTTCACCATGCCTTGCACATCTAAACGATCGGTATTATGGGAGTTATAATCTTCAATCACAGAAAGATCTTTCTCGCCTTCTTCGTTGTATTTCGAGTAGTTTAAATCACGGTTATCCGAAGGAATACGATAGTAGCCGCCTTGATCTTCGGCGACAAACATCTCTTCACGGCTACACAATGCTTCATAGAGTTTTTCGCCATGGCGAGTACCAATCACATTCACTGGGTGATTCGGCTTATCGGCAATTTGCAATAGTGCTTTTACCAACACATCGATGGTTGCAGCAGGCGCTTTTTGCACAAAAATGTCACCATTTGTGCCATGTTCAAAGGCGTGTAAAACCAGATCAACCGCGTCATTCAGCGTCATCATAAAACGGGTCATGTTCGGATCGGTAACCGTTAGAGGTTGCCCATTGATAATTTGACGCAAGAAAAGAGGGATGACCGAACCGCGAGACGCCATTACGTTACCATAGCGAGTTGCTGATATTACGGTTTTCTCTGGGTCAACATTGCGAGATTTCGCAACAATCACCTTTTCCATCATCGCCTTAGAGATTCCCATTGCATTGATTGGATAAACCGCTTTATCTGTACTTAAGCAAACCACGCGCTTGACTTCGTTTTGAATCGCCGCTTCAAGTACATTTTCAGTACCCAACACATTGGTTTTCACCGCTTCCATTGGGTGAAATTCGCAAGATGGCACTTGCTTCAGAGCTGCTGCATGATAAATATAATCAACACCACGAGTTGCATTTAGAATACTTTGATAATCGCGAACATCACCGATGTAGAATTTTAGTTTATTGCTGTTGTATTTTTTCCGCATATCGTCTTGTTTTTTCTCATCACGTGAGAATATGCGCACTTCTTTAATATCAGTCTCTAAAAATCGATCTAGTACAGCGTTACCAAAGGAACCTGTGCCACCTGTAATAAGTAAAACTTGATTATAAAAAACAGAACGTTCACTTTGAGTATTCATTAAAAACACCATCAACCTTTTCAATAAATTTAAAATGCGTATATACACATTCTTTAGCTCGTAAAGACAGAACATCTCGTTCAATCTTCTGCGTACTATCGATTAATGCAACAATTATGTCATTCATATTTATAGTTACATCATTAAGTTCTATAACATAACCTAGTTCATTATCTCGTACAAGATCGGTCCACGGAGTCTTATCACTAATTAATACAGGAACACCCAAAAACAAACTTTCAGCAATTACATGAGAAAAGTTCTCAGATAAGCTCAACAGAACGAGAAAGTGATATGATGATATTTTTTCAGGAATATATCTATATTCAACAGCCCCCCAAAAGTTAACTGCAACATTATCCGGTGAAGACTTTAGTAAATCTAAACACTCATGATAGTATTCTTTATCCTCTATCTCACCATAAATATCAAGAATAACATTGTGGCATTCAATAGAGTTAATCAACTCTATCATATAATGTATATTCTTAATTCTCGATACTCTACCAACAAAAACAAATTTCACTGCATCATGATCAGGGAGATTTAACCCATTTTTAATGGGGCTAAGAGATAAATTAGGCAAGTCTGGAATTATTTGGTACTTAAACTTAACATTAGGAAGTAACATTTTAAGTTCAGAGACCTCTTTTCCATCTGTGAAAACAAGATTAACCTTCTCCAAAACACCTAAAAATGACAAAAACCTCAAATAGTTTTTTTTAAAAAAATACTTATTTTTAATAGCTCCTTCACCTAATTCACCACGAGGGAATAAGTAAACATCAAATTTGTCCTTTAGAAAGGCTAATGAAAAAAATAGCGGAATAAGGCTAAACTTAAGATTAAAAAATCCATTTACCAAAAGACAATCTTTACTAGAACTATGTTTGCCAAGGCTAATTAAAAGCAAAGACCTTAAAATGCAAAAATAGCTACTAACATACATCACTGAACATTTTCCATTAAACTGTAGTTCTTTGTCATGTTTACTATAAGGGGTATTATCTCCTAAATCTCTATCAGAGGTAATAACTTTTATATTATGCTTATTGTGTAATTGATTGACCAAATTTTCTACAGAGCGAAGAACACCTCCAGCTTTGTAACCTGGAAAAAAATGAGGCGTGAATATTATCATAATCTTTAGAATGAATAACCGTATATATAAGCCCTAGAGAAAAAATCATACGTTTTATATAGAAAGTAGAATGACACAATATAAAAAATATAATCACCATTTCGATTTCGGTAAAGAGCAATATAAAAGTACTGAATAACCGCGAACATTACAATTCTGTCACCACCAAGAAACAAGGACAATAACAGCAATGGAAGAAATGAAAGTATTACATACGTAACATCAGTCTTTTTATAGGAAGAAACTAATGATATAATCATTAGAACCAATACTTTTAATACTCCGTCGAAACCAGTTTCTTTATTCGCATATGCCTCAACCTTGGTTATTAAATGCTCTCTCATTAAAAATAACAATCCAAGAAAAACCGACACAACAAAAAAAAATCTGATATGTGACTTAAATGAACTAAATGCAAACACCTTTATTATGTCTTTGTAATACTTAACCAAATAGAATTGATATAATAGTAAAAATCCCTGTATATGAGAAATAATAGTAAGGCCTGATTTAAATAAAACGTATCTTTTGTTGAAAAGCACAAGAAGGATAAATGCCAAAATTGCAAATTTTAATCTTTCAGCAGGAAAGTAAACAACCCATAGATAGTAGTTTGAAAGAAGAAAAAGTGTAGGAAAAAAACCCAAACGAAACTTACTAACAAATAAATTACATAGCAAATATGCCAAAAAAGCATTACAAATAGAGAATAATATTGCCTTATCTATTATTGATGAAAATATATAGACAAATAAGAAATATAAAGGCTCCTTAGAACCCAAACTATTATTATAAAATTTATACGCTTCTAGTAAGTCATTTGGAATGTTACTATAAAAATTATTATATATATATAAATCCTGACCTACATATATAGTGTAAAAATGAAGTGAAAATATCAGAACAAAAAACGCATATGATAAAGAAATTATTGTTGAAAAGACTGAACGCTTCAAAACAGCACCTTACTATTTAAAAATTCAAGTTCAAAACTTGACCTTTTTTCCCACGTAGGAAAATGCTCAATATAACTATCATAGTAATTCAGTAAAGATGTGTACTGCTGGTAGTTCACCTTCGAAACTTTATTAACGAAAGCTTCCAGAATTTCTTCATTAGTACCATTAGGTAAGAATAT
This sequence comes from Vibrio sp. S234-5, assembly GCF_000960595.1. NCBI lineage: Bacteria > Pseudomonadati > Pseudomonadota > Gammaproteobacteria > Vibrionales > Vibrionaceae > Vibrio > Vibrio sp. S234-5. Next base: position 14,930 of record NZ_JZAM01000406.1, on the reverse strand, counting down.
ACAACCATGCTCACCTGGACCAATAACAGACACAAGATCTGGTTGCTCAATGGTAATTACTGGTGTAGATAAGTACAGAGATTCAAAAACAGGGTTACTAACATTTGTATATTTATTGAGTGATAGCAAAAAGTCAGATTTTAGAATGCAATCAACTACATCTTCTGTCGGTGCCCCATGGATAAACTCAACTGAATCCTCAATATTCAGTTTTTCTATCAATCTATGATAATATTCATACTCACTTCCACAACCGACTCCAATTAACGTTAAACTTATATCTCTAGAATCGACATCTTTCATTTTGGCGATACACTCTAATACAAGGTCGATCCTCTTCCAACTAGTTAACCTACTAACTACAACAAAGTTAATATTATTTCTTAGCCTCTCTGATTTTCTCTTCTCCATTACTTCACTTATTACTGTAGGAAGTGTAAACCTTGGCTCTATACCATTATTGATAAAAAGTATCTTATCAGATGTGTAACCATAGTATTGAAGCACCTTATCACCGAGCGTGCCATCATTAGTCATGATAGCACCATCAAATACATAGCTTTTCTTTAATTCTAAAATATCAATTGCAAATGTTTTTTTTACATCTTTATCTTCAAGATTACCCAGACTACCACCTAGAGCTGTACCTTGTAACTTAATAAAAACTTTAGCACCAAATACTTTTTTCAATAAAACACAAGCCCTAACCGCGTTAATTTCGTAACAGCAAACAACATCTGGTCTATTTTTTAAATAATAAAAGAATGAATATAAAACAATCAAAAAAGAACGGAAATAAAACGAAACGTAGCTTGATTTAGTTGGTGGTAAATTTACAATGCCATCAACTTTAGGTGATTGATTATCATTAAATTCACAAGTGGCATTTTGTCGGTTTTTCCTTAAAAATCCGACAATTTTTTTACCGAAGTCAATAACTCTAGGATTAATAAGCGATACAATCTTTAAGTTAGGAATAAATTCATTAGCCTTTTCCTTTGAGATATACACATCACTATTCATTGTAGCTGCAGTGACTAAAGTAACGTCGTACTCTTTATCATATCCCTTGACACTATTTAGAAATGACTGATTTCCTTTCTTATTAAAAAACAAACCAGATAAAATTAACATTTTTTTCATGATTATTGTTAGCCCTAATATATTATTAGAAAATTTTCCTGTAAATATGCACAACAATTATATAAGCATAGCCAGAAAAATCATGAGCATCCTTGCAAAACACAGGCTCAAAGCCTATCAAAATTTTTTACGAGCCTATTAGATGAATAGCCCAAAATTATAACTCATTACTTTAATCAACCATGAACATCAACTCGATGCAAACGATTAAATCCATTAGATTTTTTAGCTTTCGCATTATTCATCAAACCCTTTAAACACAGGGAGTGTTCATGCGATGCATCTGGCATGTCCATATTTTCCTTTTGGAGAGGTTAATAAAACAACCAAAAAAATGAGTACTTCAAAGCAGAAAAAACAAACAAAGAAGAAAAAAAAGTAACAAATAGTGATGCCGGAAATATATTTAACAACTTCATGTTACCTTTAGTTTGTTGCTTGATCACAAAAACTAAAAATATAGACATTGAATATACAGAAAGCACCACGCCTATAGCTGCACCTAAAGCTCCATATGTTTTAGTACCAACCGTCACAAACAATAAAGTCATTATTAATAGAAAAACAGCCCCAATAACATCTAAATGTGGTTTTCCTATAACTTTAAATATATGTCCAAATGATACGCACCTAATGGGAGCCAAAAGTGAAAAACAGATAAATATCCAAGAACCAGATACATATGCCTTCCCAAACAAAACAGATATAAACTCTTCAGAAAAAACCATAAATAACGCAGACAAAGGAAGGCATATTATTGATATTTTATTTATTGCGCGAACCCACAATTTGGAAAAATTTAACCAATCACCTTTAGCATGAAGTTCGACCATCTTGCCAAAAATAACAGAATTAACACTAGATTGAATTATACTATATATTGGAAGTTGAAAAGCACCGACTGCATATACTGCAAAAACTGTTACACCAAGCTCATTAGAAACCAGCACATGATCATATCTACTTGCTAAAATACCAATGCACGAAGCTAATGTTAGAAACCATGAATATTTAATTATTTGATTATAAGATACTACACCCTTGCTAAACCTAGTATCATAATGATTTTTAGTTACAGAACATATTACCCACAGAGCTAATAAAAATGATATTCCGGAACTTAAAACATATGCATATACAACGTAATCTAAACCATAGATTAAAGCTGCTAACGCTATTATTGCTGTATTAGAAACTGCAACAAATGGGCAATACCATTTAATATATTTCTCTTTACCCAATGCAATCAATACTGTTGGAACAAAATAATACACCACGATAAAAAGTGGATATAAAGAAAATTCAATCAAATAATGGGCAAGCTCTTCCCTCCCAAAAATCAAGGCAATTAAATCCTTAAAAGTAAAGATTAGAACCCCTGACGCCAAACCTAAAAACACACACACTTTAGTGTGTGTTATAACTATATCACTCTTCGACTTTCCATCTTTATGCAATCCACAAAAATAAAGGACTGAGACTGGTACAGTTGCAAATATTACAGAAAATACCATTTGAGAAATTAGCAATAGTTGCCTTAAAAGACCAAAATCATCAACCGAAAGTAGTCTAGCTAATATTATGAAATTTGCGATAGTGGACAGTTGTAATATTGAGGTACCAAAAACTACATTAATAATCTTTGATTTAAAATCGTTCATTATATAACTCACAAGCCCATGCTATTAGCATGGGCTAATCACCTAGAAAATCCCTTTTGAATCAACAACCAAGCCAGTAAGTTCCATTCCTTTCTTAAATTCTTTATGGTCGACAAGGATCACGTGGACATCTGCCTCTGTTTGAGCTGTTGATAAATCAATTAATTCTATTTTAGTCAATCTCGAAGGAATGCACTCGATATTTGGCTCAATAGCAAACACACGCCCTGCATGCATCTCGGCAATTTTTTGTGTAATCGCCATTGCCGGACTTTCACGTAAATCATCAATATCTGGTTTAAAAGCTAAACCATAACATGCTACTGTTACTTCACTGGCTGTTCTATCTGGGTTGGCTTGTAAAAAGTCTGCAATCGCTAATTTCACTTTGTTAATCACCCACTGCGGTTTGCTGTCATTGACTTTACGCGCAGTATGGATGATTTGTGCCTCGTTCGGTGTTTTGGAAACAATAAACCAAGGATCAACAGCAATACAGTGTCCACCCACACCAGGGCCAGGCTGAAGAATGTTGACACGAGGGTGACGGTTTGCGAGTGCAATTAGCTCCCATACATTGATGTCTAGCTTGTCACAGATGATAGATAGCTCGTTGGCAAAGGCGATTTGTACATCACGGGAGCTGTTCTCGGTCAGTTTAGCCATTTCCGCGGTACGCGCATTGGTAATTACGCATTCACCTTGAACAAAAGTTTTATAGAGTTCCACCGCACGCGTTGAACACTTAGATGTTAAACCACCAATCACTCGGTCATTTTCAACTAGTTCACGCACAACATGGCCAGGCAAAACGCGCTCAGGACAATGGGCAATGTTCACATCAGCTTCTTCACCGTGTGTTTGTGGAAAGGTAAGATCAGAGCGAGCTTCAGCGAGCCAAGCGGCCATTTGCTCGGTTGCACCAACAGGAGAGGTCGATTCTAAAATCACCAAGTCGCCTTTTTTCAGTACAGGGGCAATCGCTTTACTGGCTGCTTCAATGTAAGAGAGATCCGGTGCTGGAATGTCGCCCTCTGCACAAGGTAAGAATGGCGTTGGCACGGCAATCAAAAAGGCATCAGCCGCTTCTGGTGTGGTGGTTGCTTTTAAGTAGCCACCGCTGACTGCCGCATGCACCATCATATCGAGATCTGGCTCTACAATATGAATCTTGCCTTGATTAATGGTATCAACCGCGTGTTGGTTGACATCCACACCAATCACTTTCTTTTTACGTGATGCAAACATCGCCGCAGTAGGTAAACCGATGTAGCCTAAGCCGATTACTGAAATGGTTTCAAAAGACATTTTTACGAGTCCTAAAAATATTTATAAATTAGGTTCTAGGTTCTAGGTTCTAGGGCCTGCTCTTCCTGGTTCTAGGAGATATTAAAAAGTTACTTGCACAAGGAATCGAGAATTCTCTGGCACGCTTTACCATCACCGTATGGGTTGTGGGCAAAGCTCATCGCTTGATAGGCTTTGCTATCGCTCAGCAAGGTGTTTAGGTTGGAGACGATTTTTTCTACATCTGTTCCAACTAATTTAACTGTCCCTGCTGCCACCGCTTCTGGCCGTTCGGTGGTATCACGCATCACCAACACGGGTTTGCCAAGGGATGGAGCCTCTTCTTGAATACCACCAGAATCGGTGAGAATAATATGCGCTCGGTCCATTAAGTAGATAAAGGGCAAATACTGTTGCGGCTCAATCAGCAGCACATTTTCCACGCTACCCAGAATACGATTAACGGGTTCACGCACGTTAGGGTTTAGGTGCATAGGGTAGAGAATTTGCACCTCGGGGTGCTGTTTCGCTGTTTTTGCTAGAGCTTCACAGATACGCTCAAAACCACCGCCAAAGCTTTCGCGTCGATGACCTGTCACTAAAATGAGTTTTTTGCTTTCATCTAAGTAAGGGAACTGTGCTGCTAAGGTTGCTTTTAGATCGGCATCTTGTTCTATTTTTTCTTTCACCATCAGCAGCGCATCAATCACCGTATTACCCGTGATGAAAATATTCTCTGGCGCGTAATTCTCTTGCAGCAAATTTTGCTTGGAAGTTTCCGTTGGTGCAAAATGATATGTGGTTAACGCCCCCGTGAGCTTACGGTTGGCTTCCTCTGGCCATGGCGAGTAGATGTTTCCGGTGCGCAGCCCCGCCTCAACATGACCAACAGCAATTTGCTCATAATAGGCGGCAAGGCTGGCTGCAAACGTTGTTGCTGTGTCTCCGTGAACGAGCACGACATCGGGTTTAAATTCCTGTAAAACAGGCTTTAACTCTAACAGAATTCGCGCCGTGACTTCATTAAGTGTTTGACCGGCTTTCATCAGGTTTAGATCGTAGTCCGGAGTAATTTCAAACAGCTCTAATACTTGATCGAGCATTTCACGATGCTGAGCAGTGACGCAGACTTTAGCTTCAAAACGCTCATCTGCCGCCAAAGCGTGGACTAACGGTGCCATTTTAATCGCTTCTGGACGGGTGCCAAAAACGGTAAGAACTTTCTTCTTTGACATACTACTAACCAACAAAATATTTAAGTATTTGGTTTCATTAAATAGGAAGGACTGAAGCTATCTATAGTCCTCCCTGTGATTTTAAGCTTTCTTACTCTCACCATAGCTATAGTTGTAATAACCGTAGCCGTAGTAGCTTGATGCACGTTTTTCGGTAGCGTTAAGAATTACGCCTTTCACTTCAATGCCCGCTTGCTCAAAGCGGTTGCGTGCCACTTCAATCTCTTTCACTGTATTCTGGCCAAAGCGTGCCACCATCAGCGTGGTGCCGGCGAGTGAGCCAACAATACTTGGGTCGGTGACTGCCAGTACTGGCGGGGTATCGATGATTACCAGGTCATAATTTTCACTCGCCCATTCCACCAACTGCTTAAAGCGCGGATGCATTAACAGCTCAGATGGGTTGGGTGGAACTTGGCCACGGGCAATAATATCAAGGTTGTCTACTTTAGCGTGTTGCACGGCGGTGGCGGTGTCGATTTTGCCTGCTAGGTAATCAGAGAGGCCATTTTCCCACTTAAGGCCAAAACACTGCTGCAAATAGCCTTTGCGCATGTCGGCGTCTACCAATAGAACTTTTTGCCCCGTTTTCGCCGCCACGGCTGCAAAGTTAGTGGAGACAAAGGATTTACCAATGCCTGGCGCGGGGCCAGAGATCATCAGCACATTGTTTTTTGCTTCCAGCATAGCAAAGTGCAAGCTGGTGCGCAGGCCGCGCAGTGCTTCGATGGAAAGGTCCGCCGGGTTGCTTTCTGAAAGCAGCGCCAACTCTTTGTTGTGTTTGCCTTTGCGCTTGAGTTTTTCGGCTAATGCTAATTGCAGGGTTGATTTTGGCACACTGGCGTACACAGAAAGGCCAATCTGCTCGATTTGATCGGGTGTTTCAACTCCGCGGTGCAATGCGGCTTTAACCAGCACAATCGCGACACTGAGCATGCCGCCCAGCAAGGTAGCCAGCACCGCAATCAGCGGTTTTTTCGGTTTAATCGGTTTGGCAAAAGTTTGTGCTTCATCCAAAATGCGCACATTACCCACTGTGCCTGCTTTGATGATGCTCAGCTCTTGCACTTTATTGAGTAGCTGAATGTAGATCTGCTGGTTCACTTCTACATCACGCGTCATACGCAGCACTTCACGCTGGGTTTTAGGCAACTTTTGTACTTGCTGGTTTAAACGCTCGCGCTCTTTAAGTAGCGTTTCTCGTTTATCGAGTAGCGAGATATAAGCCGGGTGATCTTTGGTAAAGCGCTGGCTAATTTCACTCTCTTTAAAAGTCAGTTCGTTGAGCTGCGCTTCAAGCTTCACCATCACATCCAAGGTCGACTTGGCTTCTAGGCCAAGGTCGATCGAGTCGTTCTCTTGGCGAAAACGGTTTAAGCTGTCTTCGGCGGCGGTGAGGCTGTCTTTAATATCCGGTAGGTGGCCTTTTAAAAAGGTCAGGCTTTTTTCCGCTTCCGCAGAATTGCGCTCAACGTTTTGTAAAAAGTAGGTTTGGCTAATGTGGTTGAGGATCTCACTAATTTGCTTGCGGTTTTCGCCTTCAAAGCTCAGTTGTAAAATCCCGGTCTGCTTGCCGCGCTCAGAAATGGAGAGATTTTGTTTTAACCATTCAATCGCCTCTAAACGGTTGCGCTGGCCAATGGCAAACTCTTGCCCAGTGTGAGAACGCAGCTCGGTAACAAACAGTTCATAACCGTCGTTTTTCGCCAGCTCGCCCGCTTTACCTTGCAGTACTACAGTGTCATCTTCACGCACAAGCTGGTAGCTTTGCTGCGCTTCATCGGTCACTAAAATTGTATGGCTCATCCCCTGCGCATAATCCGGCACTTGGTAGCGGCTCACCTCAATCTGGTTTACCTTACCGGCCATGCGCGCTAGGCCCTTGCCGACTAGCGGGAAGTACTTCGCTTCTGTAACGGTGGTGAGGTTAAATTTATCCACCGTGTCGCCCAAAATCATGCGCGATTTGATAATTTCAATTTCTGTGGTGGCGGAAGATTCCTGTGAGAACAGCTCGCCCATATCGCCCACCAAAGAGCTAATACCGCCCGAGCTTTTTTGCTCAATTTGCAGCAAAGCATCCGCTTTGTAGATCGGCGTAGAAAGCAGCGCCACCGCCACCCCACCGACCGCGAAGATAAAGGTAATGGCGAAGATGAACCATTTGGCATCCAATAAAATACCAAGCAGCTTGCCTAAATCGATTTCGTCAGAAGCGTTATCAACAGAAGGTCGAGTTTGTGGTGTTGTCATTGTCTCGTAAATTTCCGGGTTGGTGGATTTTTGAATAAGGTTCTAGGTTCTAGGTTCTAGGTTCTAGGTTCTAGGTTCTAGGTTCTAGGTTCTAGGTTCTAGGTTCTAGGTTCTAGGTTCTAGGTTCTGGGTTCTAGGTTCTAGGTTCTAGGTTCTAGGTTCTGGGTTCTAGATTTTGCTCTTCCTAGGAACTAGGGCCGCTTTTCCCCTAGGACCAACTCTCCCTCTAGAAACAAGGGCCGCATTTGCCTTTCCCAGGACCGCTCTTAACCGCTCTTCTACAACTTCTTCGCCCAGGCTTGGGCGGCTTCGTCAATTAACTTGTAAGCGTAGTCAAAGGCTTCTTTACTTTGTCTATATGGGTCGGGGATCTCTTTTTGCCCGATCCATTGGCCGAATAACATGGTTTTGCCGCGTGCTTCTGGCGCCATTTGCGTCAGTGCTTCCATATGGCTTTTTTCCATCACTAAGATGAGATCATACTGGCTGCATAGCTGCGGGGTTAACTGTTGAGAGTGATGGTTTTCCACATCCACCCCGTGCTCGGCCGCGACTTCGATCGCCATGGGATCGGCTGGCTTACCGACTAAACGGCTTTTTTCCGCCGCAATGCCCGCAGAAGCAATGGTTTTATGCGGCAGTAACTTTTGCAACACACGCTCCCCAGTAGGAGAACGACAGATGTTACCGACACAAACGACTAGAATTTTGTTAAACATGTTTCCTCAGGTTGCTAGGTAAGAGCAGTTTTCTAGATTGCTAGGGAAGAGAAGGTTGCTAGGAAGAGAAGGTTGCTAGGTTACTAGGTAAGAGCAGTTTGCTAGGCTTTTGCTCTTTCTCTTTTCCTAGTCCCTAGAAAACTCGCTCCTGCTTTTCCGCCCTTCCTAGAAATATTCGGCGCTATCTTCTTTCACATGCTGAGAAAGAAATTTAATGTAGCCGCCAATCATTCGACCTACTTCTAATATTTCTGACTCTAGTTCCAACCCATTTTCCGAGTGGATGTAACCCAAATCAGTTGCTAGAGAAATCTGTGTTGCCAACTCAGCGCAAGAACCTTTAGCAATATAAAGAAAACGAATGTTGTCTTTATAACTACCTCTTTCAGAGCCTTCTGCAATATTTGATGGAACAGAAACTGCAGCACGCGAAATTTGATCTTTTAAGCCATAATCTCGGCAACTTTTAAGTAAGCTGTAAACTTGCAAAACAACTTGATAGCTACGTCTCCAAATTTCCAGCTCTTTATAACGCATGATTTTCCTTTTTTCCTAGGTTGCTAGGAAGAGAAGGTTGCTAGATTACTAGGTAAGAGCAGTTTGCTAGGCTTTTGCTCTTTCTCTTTTCCTAGTCCCTAGAAAACTCGTTCCTGCTCTTTCTCTTCCTAGTCCCTAGAAAACTCGTTCCTGCTCTTCCTCTTTTCCTAGTCCCTAGAAAACTCGCTCCTGCTCTTTCTTCCTCGTCCCTGCTCTTCCCTCGTCCCTTTAAAATGCTTCGCATTTTCTTACGGCCAAGTTTTCACCCTTAACGCGCCTTCGGTTAGGTTGTTAAAGCCAGTGATGGTTGGCAGTAGCTGGCCGATCAAACGGTTCCAGCGGGTGATTGGCGCGGCGGTAACGTACACAATGTCATACGGTTTGAGGTCAAACTCGGTGCCGATGACTAAAGCAGAGGCGTCTTTGATATTGAGTTGGTAGATGTCGGCCATGCGCTCGGATTTGTTGTCTGAAGTGCGGATAACAAACACGCCAGTTGCGTCGGCAGAGAGCTCGTTAATACCGCCGACACTGCTGAGGGCTTCGGTCAGGCTCATGCCGGAGCGATCCATCTTCAGCAGTTTGGGATCTTTTACTTCGCCCATCACAAACACTTTTTGTCCGTCGTTGCGCGGCACGTGGACGATGTCGCCCGGTTGCAATAAGCGGTTTTGTGTGAGATCGCCACGCTGCATCAGCGCATAAAGGGAGATTTGTTGCTCTTCACCATTGCGCGTTAGGGTCACATTGCGCCAATCGGCGTCTTGCGCTAGGCCGCCAGCGCGGTTAACCGCATCCAGCAGGGTGAGCGGAATATTGGTGATCGGCTGTTGGCCTGGGCTGGAAACTTCCCCTGTGATGTAGGCTTTTTTCGAGCGAAACGCGGCAACGTTAACATCCACCTGCGGGCTTTCGATAAATTTCGCTAAACGCTTGGCGATATCGGCACGTACTTCACGTACGGTTTTGCCCGCTACCTCGACAGTACCAATATAAGGATAGAAAATGGTGCCATCGGCGTGAACCCAGTTGCCTGCCTCTTCGGCGCTACGGTAAGAGCCGGCAGGAATGGTCAGTTCGGGGTGGTCCCAAATGGTCACGTTGAGAATGTCACCGGGGCCAATTTGGTATTCGTAGCGCGCAAGCTGGCTATCAAGCTCAGGGTTAGCACGAGAAACCGAAGGCGGCGTGGTGAGGTAAGTCGAGATGGTTTGCGTTGTCAGCGGGTAGAGATTCACCATTTGCGAGAGATCGTTTTCTTCGCTCTGATTGGTTTCAACGCGCGTTTTGTTGTCGATGGGGAGGTGAGAGCCGGGTACGGTACATCCAGCAAGCAAGACAGGTAGCAAGGTTGCTAACAGAAGTTTTCTTTTTAGTTCCATGTAAGCCAAATCATCATAATGCCAGAGTGATTAACCGCACTCTTGGGTGAACACAAAGTGGTTTTGATTTCCGGAGTAGCTAGCCTTTGCTAGGCTCAGGTATTCAATATAGTTAAACACGCTTCCATGATCGCACTTAACTATATTTCATAGTCTGATTTTATAGTCTGTTTACACAGCCCCGGTTTTAAAACCCGATATTCCGTTATTTTTCATTCTGTTATTTACGCTGTCTAATGCCTAATCAGGGATTGAAAACAGCGTCAGTTGTTTGTACACACCAAGACAAGTTCATTGTTAACGCTTTGAAATTAAACATCTATTTAATCAGAGCATCACAGTTTAGGCACGCTACCGCCCGTTGGTGTATACGCACAACCACACAGCGCATGATGAATTTGCCGCCGGATAAGAAACCAAACGACAAATTACTGACGTTTCATGACAGTTGTTAGGATTCTGTCATGATTAATAATATTTATGGCGGCTTATTATCCATATTGTGGCGTACAGCACAAATTGTTTTTTTGGGGAAGGGGGGAGAGCAGGGACTAGGGACTAGGGACTAGGAAGAGCAAGGGCGGAAAGGCAGGGGCGGAAGAGAAGGTCCTGGGTTCTGGGCCCTTGGTCCTGGGAAAGCAAGAGCGGAAGAGAGGGAAAAGAAGGTCCTGGGTTCTGGGCCCTGGGTTCTGGGAAGAGCAAAAGCAGGTAAAGCAGGAAACGAGTTTTCTAGAAGCTAGGTTACGAGGGCAAGCAAAAGCGGAAAAGCAGGACCGCTCTTCCTGCTCTTCCCTGCTCTTCCCTGCTCTTCTCTGCTCTTCCTAGTTCCTAGCAACCTTCTTTTCCCCGCTTTTCTCCCAGGAACCAGGGCCGCCCTCGCCCTTCCCAGGACCGCTCTTACCCGCTTTTCTCGCTCTTCCCTGCTCTTCCCTGCTCTTCCCTGCTCTTCCTAGTTCCTAGCAACCTTCTTTTCCCCGCTTTTCTCGCTCTTCCCCGCTCTTCCCTGCTCTTCCTAGCACCTAGTACCTTTCCTTTCCCTTTCCTCCCCCCCCTTTTCTATGAATTTTTCTTGACGTAGAATTTGCTCAGTATTTACACATTGTTAATATAACGCTATGCTTGAGGTTGCGTTTGGATCCAATTAAAACAACCGGAGCTTAATTTTGAAAACTAAACTACTAACAGCGTGTGTGGCTGCAGCTTTGCTTGCAGGTTGCGGCAGTGATGGCAAAGATCCTGTTAAGCAAGTACAGGCTTACGATGGTGCTATCTGGGGGATTCCAGGCACTTACTCTTGTGCAGATGGTACTTCTGGCCCAATTCCACGTACAAACTACGATGGCTTTGCCAATATTCCAGGTGCCGTTGATTCCCAAGTGATCAGCGACCCAGCTCAATGTACTTTCTCTTTCGGCTTAACTGACGCGCAGAAAGCAGACCCTAGTTTCGTTGTAACAGACACCTCCAACGGTAAAAACATGAAAAATGTTTCTTACTCGGTACCACGTGGTTTTGCGACTGCAGGCACTAAAGTGACTGCTTCTCCGCTCACAACCTTTATTGCTCTAGAACTGGGCAACGAACCTTACACTCCAGAGAAAGCAAAAGCGTCACTAGCAAAACTAGGCATCGATACTGATGCTCTAACAAATGACACTGGTGTCACCCTAGAGCAGCTTCTTTCAGATACTTCTACTGCTATCGAAACATTGAAAGCAAACCCAACGGTTGCTGACACGTACTCTAAAATTGTGGCAACAACTCACGTACTTTCTGACACTCTAGTGGCAAAAGAGTCTGCAACTAAAGAAATTACTGCCGACTCTCTAGCGGCTTCAGTAAGCAAGACTGTGACAGCGGTAACTACTGAGTTCCCTGACTATCCAAAGTCTAAAGATGGCACTAAAGAAGTTGTTATTAACCTCGTTAATGACATCAAAACCAGCATTGACAGTACTGGCGATGACGGCGTTGTTCCTGACGTAACTGTCGATGAAACCAAAGTGGATGATGCAGTTGTGCCACCAAAACCAGTTGACCCAACCCAGCCACCAACAGGTACTGGTACTGGTACTGGTACTGGCGGTAACGGCGGTAGCACTGGCGATTAATTTCGGCTGAAACACGCTAGCTGCTAGCTAAAGGCACTCTTTGTGAGTGCCTTTTTGTTATCAAATGGACTCTTTTTTCTTAGGATACCCGATGAAGCTTAATCCTATTCGCTTGGCGATGCTGCTGGGTGGTTTACCTTTAAGCAGCGCCGCTCTTTGTGCGCCTTTATCTGTCACCTCAGCCAATCAGGCCTTTTCTGGCCTTGTTCTAACCCCCAACGCGCAAGTGATGCAAAGCGGCGATTTTAGTTACACCTTCGCCCAAGGCGTACCCTTTCGCGGCGAGATCGCTGAGCTGGATGTGCTGAAATTCTCCTTGGGCTTATTCCAAGGGCTAGAAGCCCATGGGCGGATTGTAACGAAAACCTACGATACCAATTTGTATGAGAACCCTAAAACGGGTGGGATTCGCGATCTTTCCGCTTCGTTTAAATATCAGATCCCCAATTTCTACCACCATGACAATCTCAAGCTGGCCTTTGGTATGCAAGATTGGGGCGGTGCGGCCAACAATTTTGAAACCAAATACGTGGTAGCCGACTACACCTTTGATGCACTGCCTGTGCGTGCCAGCCTTGGCTATGGTTCTTCCACCTTAAACCCGCAAGTGATGAACGGCGCGTTTGGTGGCATTGAGTATCAACCTTTTGATTTCGTTCAGTTGCTCGGCGAATACGACAGCGTGGCCTACAATGCGATGGTCAAAGTGATGACGCCCGAGGATTTCCTCCCTTACGGTGTGAAGGCCTCACTCGGTTATCAGCTTTACACCAGCCATGAAAAGAGTGAACAGCCACTATGGCAAACCCAAGTGAGTGTGCCGCTGGCGAGCAAATTTATCACCGAACCCACCAAAATCAGTGACCGCCTCACCCTGCAAGACAAACTGACCATCGCGCAACAACATGCGCAAAGCGCTTCGCTACAAGCACTAAAACAAGCGCTGCTGGACGAGGGCTTTTTGAATGTGCGCCTTGGCCGCCACGATGGGCAGTTGATTGTCACACTGGAAAACCGCCGTTATAACCAGAACCAAGTTGATGGCCTTGGTGTGGCATTGGGGATAGTGTCTAGCTACTACGGGCAAAGCGCGGCGGCAGAGCTCGAACTCACCAGCGACAAGTTCCAAGTGATCGCCCTGACCAATGGTATTGCGACCAGCAAAGTGAGTAGCTCGGCGCAGTGTTATCGCGATTTTCTGCGCGACAACATCGCCTGTCGCGATCTCGCCTTTGACACCAGCAACCCAGGTGAAGTGCTCGACGCCGCCGATTGGCAGGGCGAGCAACAAGCGTCCGGTTTTGGCCGCGTGCAACTGAGTTTGTCGCCAACACTGCGCTATGGCGTGGCGACCGAGTACGGGGTGTGGGATTACAGCTTAGCTTTAGCCAGCAATATTTACGCTCCCTTATGGAAAGGCGCCGCACTGGATATTCGCCATGTGACACCCGTGGCCAACAGTGATGACTACGAAGAAGGTGGCTACTGGCAAAATTCGGCCTTTGAGCGCGGGGTGGATCGCGTGGTGGCGCACCAAGCCTTCTCCCTACCTTATGGCTTTGCTTATCAATTGTCTCTTGGCCGCATTCGTACTGATTATGAAGGTTATACCCATGATCTCGCTTGGCACTCTCCGCAAGGTCACCATTCGCTTTCTTACCAGTACAGTGATTATGAGCATCGCGATATCAAAGGTCAGGAAAAGTCAGTCAGCTTGGCGGGTTACCACTACTCACGCCCCGAGTGGGATTGGCAATTGGATATTGTCGGCGGTGAGTTTTGGAACAGCGACAAAGGCTATGAGATCACCACCAATCATTGGTTTGGCGATTTCAACGTTTTCGCTCGTTACCTTAATAGCCAGTTCGAAGGCAAAGACAAAGAGCAATTTTTAACCCTTGGCGTCGCCTTCCCGATTGATGTTTGGCGTGGCATGAAACCGGGTTACCTTCAGGTTCGCGGCATCGACCAGTTTGATTTCTCACTGCAAACCCGCATTCATGAGAAGCACAATTACATCAATAACGGCCTTGGCGGCAAAGTCAACTTCCAGCATAGTTTGGAACGCCAATACCACAACCGTGGTCGCTATGGCGCTGGCTACTTCGAAAACCAACAAGTGCGTTTAAGAAATGCGTATTTGAGGTATTTGGATAGGGATTAAGAGCGGAAAAGAGGGTTCTGGGTTCTGGGTTCTGGGCCCTTGGTTCTAGGAAAGCGAAAGCGGAAGAGCAAGAGCGGAAAAATGGTCCTGGGTTCTGAGCCCTTGGTTCTAGGAAAGCGAAAGCGGAAGAGCAAGAGCGGAAAAATGGTCCTGGGTTCTGGGCCCTTGGTTCTAGGAAAGCAAGAGCGGAAGAAAGAAGCGAGATTACTAGGGAAAGCAACAGAGGAAGAGAGGGTTCTAGGTTCTGGGTCCTGGGTCCTGGGAAATGCAAAAGCGGAAGAAAAAGCGCTCTTCCCCGCTTTTCCTAGAACCTAGAGCACCGATCAGTTTAAAAAACATACAGTGACTTTAGCCCCAAAACATGATCAAATACACAGTATTGTTAACTCATGAACTGATTGATTATGTCTAATTCTAGAAACTGGGCACCACCTACTG
>NZ_JZAM01000405.1:0-398 GCF_000960595.1 Vibrio sp. S234-5 | reverse complement strand
AGTTGGGGTGTGAGATGATGGGAAGAATTGGCTTTGCTTTGCTGGTTTTACTGGATTCCTTTCCTTCCGTCGCAAGAGATTATCAGCTTTTCTCTGGCGATACCAATGCTGATTTAACCACGTGTAGCAGCACCAATTGGCAGCAAAGTGTCTCAGGAGGCATAGGTACTTACCACTGTGCTAACGGCTCCGTCTCCCTCTTATCTGGAGATAACATCCCTGCTAACTCACACGCGATCTTATCGGCGGATGCCGGCTTTAGTCTCGCCGGCACCCACACCACTTGCCCGCCCCCCACCGCTCGGGCTTTTGCTTCTTCCCCCCCCCCCCCAACTCCGCCCCCACACCACCACCCCCCCTCTCCCCACCCCCCCCCCCCCCCCACCCCCCCCCCCCCA
>NZ_JZAM01000404.1:0-404 GCF_000960595.1 Vibrio sp. S234-5 | reverse complement strand
AAACAAACAAGGAGAAGCGCCTAAGAGTTATTTTCAGCCTTGCCAATCAAAGTCATCGCAACAACACAGAAAGCGTTCAGACCAGCAGACGGCGAACGCTGCTATACAAACTCAAACCAACTGTTATCCTCGACTAAAAAGTCTCAACGGCATACCATCTGCGGTTATACAGTTTGCTAGCGTTCATCTTTCGGCGAATCCATCACCGCCATAGTGGTGATGGATTTTACCTGCTCGCACTCTCCTAACACATCGGCATGAAATTTCTTGTAGCTGACCAGATCGAGCGTTTCAGCTCGAAGTAAGTACTCATTCGCCCCCGTGATGTTGTGACACTCGTCCACTTCATCGACAAAGCGCACATGGTCTTCAAATTGTTGCTGCGCTTTTTTGCTGTGCGACGC
>NZ_JZAM01000403.1:0-2969 GCF_000960595.1 Vibrio sp. S234-5 | reverse complement strand
AAGCATAACAAACGGTTCAAGAGGGACAGCCAACGCGCGGCATTTTTACCATGCGTTAGTTTTTGTGGTTAAGGTGTTATGCGGAAGCTTGGTAATGGCGTTGGCTGCCCCTTAACCGGGCGTTATGCAACTCAGGTAAATTTAGGGGTTCAATCTTTTGGATTTCTCCGGCCATTCGTTTTGTGTTGTCGGCAAATGAGCTTTTTTACCCTAAAATTCGTGGTTAACTCAAGCGGTAAAACAGGCAAAGTTCTTTGTTTGCCTCAATCAGTTTTAGCGTTCGCGCGTTGTAAATTAAGTGGGCGCAAAGTGTGGAAAGGGCAAGTTTATCGAGTATTTCGCATTTGCTGAAAGTCTTGCTTGTTGAGTTTGTCTCATTCAAAAGCTTGGTTTGTTGTTGAAAGGTGGACTTTGTTTTGGCGGCTTATTTATCACGGCTCCTACTTGGGTTGATTCTTGAATTACTCAACCATTGCAATCGTGGCTTTTGATCGAGTAAAGTCGGTTTATCTTATTGAATTTGCATAACAAACGGCTCAAGAGGGATTGTCAACGCTTGGCGGTTTTAGTGCAAAATTGAAGTTCAGTGTTTAAGTGTGTTTTTTAAGTTCGGCGGTGCGTTGTCAACCCCTTAGCCGGGCGTTATGCTTAATCACGCAAAATCAGTTGTTTATGGTTTTTCTTTGTCCCCTTGGCTGGTTAGTTTTGAGTTTGTCGGCAAGTTGGCTTCAGTGGGCGCTGTTTTCCGGACACTTATTCTTTGGCGCTGGAAATTCAGAGCGTTGCCTCAATCAATTTTCTGGAAAGCGCGAGGTTAGGGCGGTTGGCTCAATCAGAAATGTGATCTTAGGTTTTTCGGTTTTATCCGCCAAAGTTCAAAGTCTGATTTTCAAAAATATGAGTCATTTCAGTTTTTTGATTTTTGGCTTTTGTTTGTGAGTCAAAACCGAGTTAATCTTGGTTTTGGTAAAGCGTAAGTCATTGAAGCTTAAGCATAACAAAGCGTTCAAGAGGGACTTGGCACGCGTGGCATTTTCAATTTGCGTTGGGTTTAGTGGTTAAGGCGTCATGCGGTGACTTTTGTATTGCGTGCCTGCGCCCCTTAACGCGGCGTTATGTGTCTTGTTGGTCATGTGTCATATTTATTAAGAGAAATTTGTTCGCTGGTAGCACTATGGATGATAAACAGTTAGATCGAAGCCTACGATCAATCGGAAAAGAGTGTTTTGTTAAATACTACGAGTTATTTCAGGATCGAAACTGGTCAAAAGAAGATTTGATTGAGCACTTGATAGCGGTAGAGGGTTATCAAGAGTCTGGTTGTATTACTCGAATATCGCAATCTAGGCGTATATTCAATGATCATCGTGAATACGATGCTTTGGATATGGTTATTAGTTCTAATCGTTTACCTATTGAAATTATTGAAAAAGCCAAAAAACTCAAGTGTCAATAGGCAACACATAACAAAGCGTTCAAGAGGGACAGCCAACGCGTGGCATTTTTATTCTGCGTTGGTTTGTGTGATTACGGTGTTATGCGTTAAGTTGGTAGTGGCGTTGGCTGCCCCTTAACGCGGCGTTATGCAGTTCTACAGGCTCAACGGAAACTAAAAGACGTCAGCCCAATGTATTTGAACTGACGGAGCTTTACTCTTTTTGTATATAAGGTGTTTATTCTGCGGCTTTTACTCTGATTTTGCTTTTGGCAACGTCAGAAAGGTTTAGGCTAGAAATTGCAGCATTAGCTTCGTTTTCGTTTGGCATTTCGACAAAAGCAAAGCCTTTTGATTGACCCGTTACTTGGTCTAAAACAAGCGTACATTCGGCTACGGAGCCATGAGCTGAGAATAAAACACGAAGTTCTTGTTCAGTTGTAGAGCGAGATAGATTGCGAACTAAAAGTTTCATGATGAACCAATTGGTAGTAAATGACAGTGCGAATTGTGGCAGCTAAAGATAAGTTTGGCTAAGCAATTCGTTCTCTAAACTGAGTATTGGTTAAAAAACTGCATAACAAACGGCTCAAGAGGGATTGCCAACGCGTGGCGGTTTTAGTGCAAAATTGAAGTCTAGTGTTTACAGTGTGTTTTTTGAGTTCGGCGGTGCGTTGTCAACCCCTTAGCCGGGCGTTATGTTTTTCCGTAGAAAAAGGACACATCAGTGAAAATAGCGGTAATTTACTTTACTAAAACAGATGTTACAGGAAAGTTGGCGCAAGAAGTTATCAAAGGGATCTGTGGCGCAGAGCCGAATGCAGTTGTTCTTGAACATCGTATTGACGGAAAGGAAATTGTAGAGGGTCGGTTTATCAACCCCACACTTTTCGAAAGTCTACTCGAATGTGATGCCATCATAATGGGCTCACCTACATATATGGGTGGCGTTTCTGCTCAATTCAAAGCATTTGCTGACGCAAGTAGTGAGTTTTGGAGTGAGCAAATGTGGTCAAGTAAAGTGGCGGCTGGTTTTACAAGTGGTAGCGCTCCGAATGGCGATCAATCAAGTACGCTAAATTATTTGGTTACTTTGGCAAATCAACACGGTATGTATTGGGTTGGCCTAGATTTGGCTCATGGTTATAAAGATCAAGGTTTAAATCGTTTTGGCTGCCAGCTTGGTGTTGTTTCTCAATCAGTTGATGGTGTTGCTGACGAGGTTGACTTACTTTCAGCGAAGTATTTAGGGCAGAGGGTTGTGGGTCTGGTTTCTAAACTTAAGCCCAAAACATAACAAACGCTTCAAGAGGGACAGCCAACGCGTGGCATTTTTACTATGCGTTGGTTTTTGTGATTACGGTGTTATGCGGAAAGTTAGTAGTGGCGTTGGCTGCCCCTTAAGCGGGCGTTATGCTTAATCACGCAAAGTCAGTGGTTTATGTTTTTTCTTTGTTCCCTCGGCTGGTTAGTTTTGAGTTTGTCGGCAAGTTGGCTTCAGTGGGCGCTGTTTTCCGGACACTTGTTCTTTGGC
>NZ_JZAM01000402.1:0-404 GCF_000960595.1 Vibrio sp. S234-5 | reverse complement strand
AGTGTGCATTGCCAACAATGACGGCTACACGTCTGGCCCACCACGATATTGTTGACCACAAAGCACCGTATCGCGACCATCATGTGCAAGTTGGCGAATGCTCAATTTGATATCGGCTAAAGTCACTTGGTCGAGCAATTCACCGTTTTGCGCTAAGTAACTGAGGCGGGGTTGCATACTCGCTACGTTGAGCGGTTCACGTCCATTGGTATGCACGCCACCAACGCCGATCACTAAGGCGCTATCTGGCATGATGATCACTTCGTGCGGGCTAATGCCAAACCCACTCAGCACGACGACTTTCTGGTCATTATGCTCCCCATCATAGACACCGATGATACCACGGCCGGTCCCGCGCTCTCCTTCGGCGGCAAACAAGTAGTTTCCGTCTAACGTGTAAACGC
>NZ_JZAM01000401.1:0-472 GCF_000960595.1 Vibrio sp. S234-5 | reverse complement strand
TAACGCCCTGCTAAGGGGTGAGCAATGCTCTACCAAAGCTACCGCACACCACTTTAATCACAAAACCCGCCGCATGCTGAAAATGCCACGCATTGCGAATCCCGCTTAAGCAGTTTGTTAGCTTAAATTTCAGCACCTTAGATTTACCAAGCCTGAGACTAACCCGATTTAGGAAACCGGCAAACTGCCTAAGTTTTAAAACCCGAATTGATTCAAACTTTGTGGCCTTTCATGCGATTCGAAAACCCGAAAATTTTGATAAATCACTTTCGGAAAACTCAAAGCGAAAGCAAAACTGCCAAAGCGACTTTGCGCCAAACTGACTAGCCTCGCGCATTCCCAAAACTCAATTGAGGCAACTGCTCAAGACTTGCGTTGGCAAACAATGCTGATTTGCCGAAAACCTAAACGAATGGCCGAAGGAAGAAAGAACAAGCAGCAAACAATGATTTTTAATGTTTTAAGCTAACGC
>NZ_JZAM01000400.1:0-404 GCF_000960595.1 Vibrio sp. S234-5 | reverse complement strand
GATCTCTACATGGGTTTCAACCAAGTGGCCCACTATTACGATTGTGAAGTGAGTGAATTTGTCGAGGGCAGCAATGAAGAAGTTCAGTTTGCCGCCGACGCTTCTGGCTACGTGAAACCGGGCCGCTACTATCTGAGCGTCGCTGGTCGTGGTAGCTCCCAAGCCGTGAACCTAACCACAACACTGGACACCGCGGCACCCACACCACCAACCCAAGAGCAAGATGACCTTGCGCCAGTGGTGTTGCAAACGGGCCAAGCACAGCATTTGACCGGTCGCCAGCAGCGCTACGCCGCGGTGTATGTCCCAGAGGGCGTGAGCGAAGTGCGCATTTGGCTTAGCGATCTCACCCATTCAGACAACCAAGGTAACGTAAACCTATACGCTAGCCGTGAACATTGGCC
>NZ_JZAM01000040.1:0-253 GCF_000960595.1 Vibrio sp. S234-5 | reverse complement strand
AAATAATAAGGACTCAATAACCTCACTCCTGATGAGGCCTACTTCGGTAGGCAAAGATACGCAGCATGAGCTGGGTCAACCACTTAAGAAATGAGCTTATGCGTCCAACCATTGGGGTCCACTTCTCAGAAACCTGATAGTAGGCCTGTACAACTTGGGTAACCTAGCAATAGATAGAATAGCCCAATGCCTCGACGGGAAGTGTGTATAGGTAAATCAGGCATGACCAAGGGAAAGAGCAACGTCTTACCTC
>NZ_JZAM01000004.1:0-253 GCF_000960595.1 Vibrio sp. S234-5 | reverse complement strand
AACCATCAAGGACTCAATAACCTCACTCCTGATGAGGCCTACTTCGGTAGGCAAAGATACGCAGCATGAGCTGGGTCAACCACTTAAGAAATGAGCTTATGCGTCCAACCATTGGGGTCCACTTCTGGTCATAGCGTTAATCGTAAGCGTGTTGTTCGACTCATGCGCGATATGGGGATTGGGGCGATTTACCCCAAGCCCAAAACGACGCTGGCGAACAAAGCACACAAGGTGTATCCCTACCTGTTGCGTG
>NZ_JZAM01000399.1:0-405 GCF_000960595.1 Vibrio sp. S234-5 | reverse complement strand
CATCCAACATTTGGCGGGTAGGAATGATGCCAAAGGGATTGGGGCGATCAACGGTGATGCCGATCCGCCCATTTTCCGGGTGGCCGATTATGGCTTGGTCGGGGTTCTGTTTCCCTTCGGGCCCGGGCTTATTGATCAGTTGTGTTTCGTCCAATGCTGCTCTTCACTGAATAGCAAAAAAGCCCGGTTGAATCTTTAAACCGGTCTTTTTGTTGCTGCTTTGCGGGGCAGGATCAGCGCTTTACGCGCTGGGGCGCGGTAAGTGCAGCGATGTCGTTTTGGTAATGCGTGCGGCATCACCACCAGTGCGCGCGCGGTGGTCGACGTTGATCCTCAACGTCATCGCTTTGACCGCCAAAGCTTGATCCGCCTTAATCACCTCTTTTTCAAAGATGCGGCCAGCAC
>NZ_JZAM01000398.1:0-405 GCF_000960595.1 Vibrio sp. S234-5 | reverse complement strand
ACTGCGCTCATCTGTCACATATCGCTGGCAGGGAATTGCAACTTGATAGATGCGGCGTCAAAGTCCGCGTCAAGTTGCACTTCATCATTTAATAGCGCGATGAGCTATTTGGCTGTGGAGGCTTGCATTAAACGCACTTCAACGCCAGCTGCGCTGAGTACTTTGGTGAGGTGCTTCAAAATGCCTAAGTGTTCGTCGGATTTGTCCGCAATCCCGATCGCCAGATAAGCGGTGTTGCCATCACCCCAATCGACTCCTTGTGGGAAGTGGTAAACCGGCCCTCCGGGCTGTTTGACCAAATCACGTGTATCGGTGGTGCCATGTGGAATGGCTGTCTCTTATAATCATCTGACGATGTCGACGAATAGATGGGGGTAGTATTCGCCGTGTCACCGAAGCATATCG
>NZ_JZAM01000397.1:0-1070 GCF_000960595.1 Vibrio sp. S234-5 | reverse complement strand
GCCTAACAAACTGCTTAAGAGGGATTCGCAATGCGTGGCATTTTCAGCATGCGGTGAGTTTTGTGATTAAGTTGGTGTGCGGTAACTTTTGTAGTGCATTGCTCACCCCTTAGCAGGGCGTTATGGCACCGGTAATCAAAAGGTTTGGTGGTATTAATGAAGAAAATAATTGCGGCTTGCTCTTCTGAGGTTAGTGTGGTTATTGATTTGTTTTCAATTTTAAAAAACGCTAGGTTTGAATACCAACAATTTAGAGTTGAAAGTTTTTTAACGAGTGTACAATTAAATACTGAACGAATGACGGAAAAAGAGAGAGTAGAGTTTAAAAATAAGTGTTTAAGTAAAGAAGGGCAAAAATTGGCAGCTGATTTTGCTTTAGCTGTAACAGAAACACCAAGTGAAATTATACTAGGGGCTTATTCATTACTTTTCTTATCTGATCCTCAATTTTCATTTACAGATGTACAAATTGAGCGATTTGTATTATGCACAAAGGGCTTAAGTGATCGAAAAATTAAACTATTCATGAAACTCTGTGCGTTAAGACCGATTAGTTATGAATTAGTCTATCCGATATATTCAGTTGGAAGTCATAATTACAATGATGCTAATTTTGAATTCGAAGTTGATGAAATATATGCATATGTGCAAGAATTTTTCAATCGTGGGTTGTTATTACAAGATCCTCAGGCTGATTTTGGTGTTAGCTACACGGGAGACGACGTGCCGTCAAAAGATTCATGGCTCATCAATTTTGGGGTTAGTGATACTCTAAAGAGATATTCAGCGTTATTAAATAAAGTAGAATATATAATCAATAAATAGTGCCATAACAAACGGTTTAAGAAGGACTGCCAACGCGTGGCGGTTTTTGCTTAAATCAACATTTGTGATTACGGTTGCTATTTTAGGTTCGGTGTTTTTGCGTTGTCAGCCCCTTAACCGGGCGTTATGTTTAATCACGTCAAATCAGTTGGTTGTATCTTTTCTTTGCTCCCTCGGCTTGTTGGTTTTGTGCTTGTCGGCAAGTTGGTTTCGTTTGGCGCTGTTTTCCGGACACTTGTTCTTTG
>NZ_JZAM01000396.1:0-406 GCF_000960595.1 Vibrio sp. S234-5 | reverse complement strand
GTGTCGATGTTTGTGCTTGCTCCAAAGGAGCGGGCTCTAACCCCCAATCTGTCCAAACTGGTTTTACGCCGTAAAGCAACCAGAGGTTTCTTCCTAATTCCATCCACGTGGAAGGAGAGTGACACTCACGGCCTTGGGATGCTAATAGTTTCTATTGTATAGCATAATCCGCCAAAGAGCGTCTTTCTTGTTGCGTTTGTTGTGGCCGGCCAATCCTCACGTATTCGCCACAAGCTTCGTCCAACGATAGCACCCACCGTTTTTGCCCGGTGGCCTCCACGTTTTAGCGCCCCAGCCTGACCAGCAAGGTCCACGCCCCCTCAGAATGGACCGCGCCGGAGGAAACAGACATTAAACCATAATCCCGCCGCACGCTACCGGGGAGCATACGCTCCAGGTAGTTGTT
>NZ_JZAM01000395.1:0-406 GCF_000960595.1 Vibrio sp. S234-5 | reverse complement strand
GGTTTCTCTAACAAAAGGACAATAACCATGACGGTAAAACGATACGGCGTGGAAGGTGGCGAAGGAACGGGTGGAGACCATTTCCCCTTTGCCCGTGCCCCCGAAACGGGCGGCCTTTTGAATGGTTTGGGGCAAAACCCGATGAGAGGGGGGGGAGTGGTCGGAGGCGGGAGCGGCCACCACTGCCGACTCGCGCTGCAAAACTGCGTCGATATCATGCACGAGGCCGGTTACACGCTGGAAGCTGTGGTGCATGCGAAAGTGATCCTTACCGATGCGCGCTATTTTCAGTCGTTCAATAAAGCGTTTAGCGAAGTTTTCGACGCTCATCCACCGGGGCGCATCTGGAGGGTGTGTGAATTGGTGGTGGATGGAAAAGAGGAAGGGGACGTCACCCGCTACCGTG
>NZ_JZAM01000394.1:0-408 GCF_000960595.1 Vibrio sp. S234-5 | reverse complement strand
TAACGCCCGGTTAAGGGGCAGACAACGCCACTACTAAGCTTCCGCATAACATCATAACCACAAAAGCCAACGCATAATAAAAATGCCACGCGTTGGCTGTCCCTCTTGAACCGTTTGTTATGTTTTATTCCAACCAGCTGATTTTGTTAAGAATAAACTTAGGAATTTCAACTAGTTTAAGACATTATTGCCTTACTTCTAAAAAGTGTTTTTTTGCATGATAAGCAAATATGTTTATAACGAGGATCTGCATGAGCTGTTAATGGTTGGAAAATCACTTTGTCTGAACCACAACTAAAGCATTTAGCACTTTCTGGATCTGCTGTTTTACATTCAGGATGCTTTATCAAATAATTCTCAAGTGTCGGCAATTTGTGCCAATCATCATCCTGTGGCTTCGAATATGAT
>NZ_JZAM01000393.1:0-355 GCF_000960595.1 Vibrio sp. S234-5 | reverse complement strand
CGACCAATTGATTAAAAGTCAACTGCTCTACCGACTGAGCTAACGACCCGTGGTATCCCGTAGGGGAGTCGAACCCCTGTTACCGCCGTGAAAGGGCGGTGTCCTAGGCCTCTAGACGAACGGGACAATGGTGGAGCTAACCGGGATCGAACCGGTGACCTCTTGCATGCCATGCAAGCGCTCTCCCAGCTGAGCTATAGCCCCACTAAATGCTCTAATCTAAACCGTATCAATCTGTGTGAACACTCATCGCGACTTATTTATCTTCACTTTAAAAAGTAAAAACAAACTATCCGTATCGTATAAGGAGGTGATCCAGCGCCAGGTTCCCCTAGCGCTACCTTGTTACGACTTC
>NZ_JZAM01000392.1:0-9292 GCF_000960595.1 Vibrio sp. S234-5 | reverse complement strand
TATCCTTTACGACTACATGGTCAAGTGCATGCAGGAGTTAGCGAAAGCGGAACCTGATATCGATGCACTCCTGCCTTGGAACTTCAAACACTAACAATATCGCCCCGTGGGTTCATGGGGCGGATACGGAACACATGCACCTCATCACCAGATATTGGCTTCATTAATTCTAAAATGCCAAGGGTGTACTCGTTTAACGGAACAAGGTGTTCACGTACACATTTAGTATAGAAATTGGGTACTATCCAAAGCTTGTTCACAAAATCAATGTCACACCAGCGCATAGATGCTAGTTCAAATGCACGTGTCATGGTGTGGAGTTGCATTTCAAAAGCGCATCGCGTCACGAGTTTCATGTTGTGGTTCGACATGATGCGCATGACGTCTTCTAGTTCATCTGGCGCAACAGACGGCATGTGAACCACCTTCGATTTCTCAAACTCGTCCTTTATGTCTGCTAAGCAATTGCTTGCGATGTAACGTCGATTGACAGCAAAACGCATCACTTGGTTGGCTAACGAACAAGCTCGTTTAACATTTTCAAGTTGCCCTTTGGCTTGAAGAGGGCTTATAACCTCGATCACTCCAGTTGTTGTAATGAAGCTGAGAGGCAAGTTACCTAGTCTAGGATACAAGTGTCGCTTGAAAAATAGCCGCTTACGATGAGAGGTTCTTACGTGTTCTTTTATGCGTTTTATCTCTTCTTCCCCAAAGTTTGTACCGTTTTTTTTGGCCTCTTTGCGAGCCTCTTCAAGAAGCACGTTACGCCTAGTTGTCTCTTTAGCTTCGTCTCGTTCAAGCATACGCTCTGCTACCACTTTAAACGTCAATCCGTTTTCGAGATCACGGTCCAGCTTTTGCTTTTCTCGATATACTTTAGGGTCGATGTTATTGGCCATTTGTATACGAAGCTCTTGGGCTGTTTTACGCACTTCTGCAAGTGTTACGTTTGGGTAAGATCCCAGCCCCATTTTTTTTCGCTTTTTCGTGATAAGGTCAGGGTAAATAAATTGCCAATTTTTTGAGCCGTTTTTTCGGACTCGAAGATAAAGATTGCCACCATCGGAAAGCGAGTATTCTTTATCACTTGATGCTGCATTTTTTACTTGTGTGTTACTTAATCTATTGATACCAGCCATGCTGTTATACTCCATTTATTTGAGTGTTCCCCTTCAAGTTAACAACGGTTTTAGGGGGACGCAAGGGGGGGGCGGAGCTGTGAGATGTAGTGAGGGGATGTGATGTTGAAAGAGGTTTAAATTATTTTAAATCAATGATTTATAGTTAAATTTGGCGCTTGGTGAGATGGTGTGAAACGTAATTGGTAATTCTCAAGAGGGACAGCCAACGCGTGGCATTTTTATTATGCGTTGGTTTTTGTGATTACAGTGTTATGCGGAAGCTTAGTAATAGCGTTGGCTGCCCCTTAAGCGGGCGTTATGCTTAATCACCCAAAATCAGTGGGTTATGGTTTTTCTTTGTTCCCTCGGCTGGTTGGTTTTGAGTTTGTCGGCAAGTTGACTTCGTTTGGCGCTGTTTTTTGGACACTTATTCTTTGGCGCTGAAAATTCAGAGAGTTGCCTCAATCAATTTGCGGGCAAGCGCGAGGTTAGGGCGGTTGGCTCAATCAGAAATTTGCTCTTAGGTTTTTCGGTTTTATCCGCCGAATTTCAAAATCTGATTTTCAAAACTATGAGTCATTGCGGTTTTCTGCGTTTTGGTTTTTGTTTGTAAATCAAAGTCGAGTTAATCTTGTTTTTAGTAAAACGTAAGTCATTGAAGCTTAAGCATAACAAAGCGTTTAAGTGGGATTTGGCACGCGTGGCATTTTCGGTTTGCGTTGGGTTTGGTGATTAAGTCGCTGTGCGGTAGCTTTTGTATTGCGTGCCTGCACCCCTTAACGCGGCGTTATGTTTTTTATCACGTTTTGGGGCTATAATCAGCCTAACCTTTGTTGATAGTAGGTGTGATATGAATCGAAAAGTTGAAGCTTACGGCGTTGATGCTGTTGAAAGACCGAAAATTAAGGCTAGTAAAAAGCTTGATTTGACTGGTGATGCTGGTCGTCAAATTGTGAAGTCTGAAACTAAACTTGCTTTGCGTACCCATCAGAAGACATTCACTAAATTGGCTGATATGTAATGGATATCATCTGTTTTCCTTTTGAACGAGTGATCGAGATTAATGCTTTGATCCTAAAAACAGAACCAGGAATGAAAGGAGCAGTTGATATCCCCAAGCTTCAGGGAGCATTAGGTCGAATCGATAATGCCATCGTTTATGAAGGACTGGATGATGTTTTTGAAATCGCTGCTAAATACACTGCTTGTATAGCGGTTTCACATGCGCTACCTGATGCGAACAAGCGCACAGGTTTGGCTGTGGCACTTGAATATTTATCACTTAACGATTTTGAGCTTACGCAGGAAAACGATTTACTTGCGGATGCAGTTCGAGATCTTGTTATCGGCATTATCAACGAAACAGATTTTGCCGACATTCTCTACGCACAATACGCAAAAGAACAAAATTCAGCTCTCTAAACATAACAAACGCTTCAAGAGGGACAGCCAACGCGTGGCATTTTTACTGTGCGTTGGTTTTTGTGGTTACGGTGTTATGCGGAAAGTTGGTAGTAGCGTTGTCTGCCCCTTAAGCGGGCGTTAGCGGTTATCAAAATCTTGAGTTCAATGCTCTTGAAAAATCAGCTTCATGCTTTGAAAGTTCACGAATCAGCCTTTGCGTTTCAGTCGGATATTTACGTAGCAGAAAGCGTTGATAATTCAACAATTTCAAAGTTGCTGAAAGCCAACAAGTCTCGATGCTTCAAAGTTGTTCGATGTTCAACACTGCCAACTTGGTTTCACAAAAGGCTGCATCGTCGCTGAAATCGCGCTTTTTTTGTCGGAAATTCGGTAAGTGGCCAACTCAACCTTGAACGCTGTGAGTTTTGACAGCTCACTTCACAGCTTTTGGCGCTGGACGTGTGTTTGCTTGATGCTTTTGCGTAAAATGACTTTCAAGCAAATGTGTTTGAAAAATCATTGCTAAACAATAGGCTACGAAGCTAACAAACGCCTCAAGAGGGACTGTCAACGCGTGGCGTTTCCAGTCCCATTGAGCCGCGGTGGTTTCGGTTGTTGTGTTTGAGTTTAGTAGTAATGCGTTGCCAGCCCCTTAGGCGGGCGTTATGCTTAATCACGCAAAGTCAGTGGTTTATGGTTTCTCTTTGTTCCCTCGGCTGGTTGGTTTTGAGTTTGTCGGCAAGTTTGCTTCAGTGGGCGCGGTTTTCCGGACACTTGTTCTTTGGCGCTGGAAATTCAGAGAATTGCCTTATTCAATTTTTGAGTAAGTACGAGGTTAGGTCGGTTGGCTCAATCAGAATTTTGATCTTAGGTTTTTTCGTTTTAGCGGCCAAAGTTCCAAGTCTGATTTTCAAAATGATGAGTCATTTCAGTTTTTTTGGTTATTGGGTTTTGTTTGTGCATCAAAGCTGAGTTAATCTTGGTTTTGGTAAAACGTAAGTCATTGAAGCTTAAGCATAACAAACGGTTCAAGAGGGACAGCCAACGCGTGGCATTTTTACCATGCGTTGGTTTTTGTGGTTACGGTGTTATGCGGAAGCTTGGTTATGGCGTTGGCTGCCCCTTAACCGGGCGTTAGGTGAATTGGGGGAATAATGCAGCAAGTTTTAGAAACGGAACGTTTAATCCTTAGGTCATTTGAGCTGTCTGATGCAGAGCAAGTATCAGTATTGGCTGGTGATAAACGAATCGCAGAGATGACGGCAAACATACCGCACCCTTATGAAGTTTCAGATGCAATTTCATGGATTGAAACACATGAAATTGGCTTTGCCAGCGGAGAGAGTATTGTTTATGCGATTGTACTTAAAGAATCGTTAGAGCTTATCGGTGCAGTGAGTTTGCCGAGCTTAAAAGATGGCCAAGGCATCTTGGGTTATTGGTTGGGCGTCGATTTTTGGGGACAAGGTTATGCGACAGAAGCTTCAAAGGCTTTAATTGAGTACGCAAAAGAAAGTCATGGGTTGCGAGAGTTAAAGGTCATGCATCTTGTTGGCAATGATCGTTCAAGGTTAGTTATCGATAAACTTGGTGTTACTTACGTAGAAAATCAAACACTTCGTATGCAAGGTGGTGAACGAGAGGTTTGTGTTTATATTTCAGCGGTATAAATTCACCTAACAAACGCTTCAAGAGGGACAGCCAACGCGTGGCATTTTTACTATGCATTGGTTTTTGTGGTTACGGTGTTATGCAGTAAGTTTGTAGTGGCGTTGTCTGCCCCTTAAGCGGGCGTTAGGCATGAAAATTTAAGTAATAATTATGAAATTATATAAGTATAGAAGTACATCAAAGTTTTCTTTGGAAGGATTGATTAACAATGAACTTTATTTTTCCAAATATACAGATTTCAACGATCCTTTTGAGTTTGCAACTCCCTTTCCTGATTTAGTAAAAACGTACAAAAAGGCTGAGGAAAAATTTGTAGAATATTATGCAAATAAAGAAATTCCCAAAGAAGTGTATCTTGAGTTAATAAATTTAGTTAAGACTCCATCAGAGGATGTTATTAAAAAACGTTTTGATACGTTAAGTGAAATAAAGAATAACACTCAAAAAATGGGTATTTTTTGTATGAGTAAAACGGATGGGAATATACTGATGTGGAGTCATTATGCAGAAGAGCATAAAGGGTTTTGCATTGAGTTTAATGAGCTTAATAAACATCTGTTAGATAAAGCTGATTTAATTGATGTCAACTACCTTGATAATTTTGAAGACTTAAATAACCCTGATTTGATCGTTGATTTTTTTATGCTTATGTTTTGGGATTATCGAGATCTGCCAAGATCAGAATGGGAGCGGAAGTATATTGAACTAGCCCAGAACCTAAAAATGTATGAAGAGTATAAGCTTGCTTTATCGATAATTGGAAATAAATATGTTGATTGGTCATATGAAAAAGAAGTTAGACTAGTAACTTGTAACAATGGAGTTATTAAATACGACCCTCAATCTATAATTAGTATTACATTTGGCCTCAGAATGTCTGAGAGTGATAAAGCTACAATTAGAAATATCTGTAAAACAGATGATAAGTGTCACATTAAATTTAAACAGGCAGAAAAACTAATCTCTGGATATGGATTGAAAAATATTTACCTAAAAACAGACCCAGAGCGTGCCTAACAAACAATTTAAGAGTGATTCAGCACGCGTGGCATTTCTACTAAGCATTAGTTTTAGTGATTAAGGCGATATGCAGTAGCATCGATATGGCGTGCTTCACACCTTAATTGGGCGTTAGCTGAGGTTAAGAAAAACCATAAAATTAAGCGCTTATTTTTCTTAGTCTGAGGCTCTAGCTTTACACCTGAAAGTCAGCACTTTTCCGCGTATCTCGCCAGTGGCACTGTTCGTGAAGTGCTTGAGCTAACCGAAGTCTGTTTACGGGAAGTGGTGTGTTTGTTTATTTCTTTGGCGTGGCTTCTTTGGTTTTGAAGCTCTTTCACGCTTAAGTTGATTTCGCGCACTTGGTTGTTGGCTTCTTCGAAAGGATTCTTTGTAAATTTAAGCTCTAGAAACTCGTCAAGTTTTGCTGTTATTTCTTCTTTGCCAAGTGCGTTTCGTGGATTAGGTTTTAGTTTCTCAGTTGTCCGTTTTACTTTGTCGCTTGAAAACAATAATGTGTTTTAAATTAGGCCGTTGGGTAGCAAATCTCCGGCTAAAGTGCAGCAGCTAACAAACGGCTCAAGAGGGATTGCCAACGCGTGGCGACTTTAGTGCAAAATTGAAGCTCAGTGTTTACGGTGTGTTTTTTTGAGTTCGGCGGTGCGTTGTCAACCCCTTAGCCGGGCGTTAGGTGTTCTTTAGTAACGTAGCCATCAATTGAACTTATTTTTCAAAATGTCCGTAAAATAATGAATTATCCAAAATGAATTCATAATGTTATGGAGTTGAAAATGAATCAGATTAATCCGGTAAAATTGCGCAATAGCAAATGGACAGCTGTAAAACCGATAAATCGAGAGAAACACTTTTTGGTGTCAGAAGTTGAGTATGAAGAGGACGGTTCGGTAACTTTGTGTAAGTTAGAATCTGTTCTTTCCAAAAATGAATATTCCATTGATTGGCTAGAGCTAAAAAATGAACAAAAGTGGTCTCAAGGTTGGACATAATCGGCATTTGGGCAATACACCTAACAAACGCTTCAAGAGGGACAGCCAACGCGTGGCATTTTTATTATGCGTTGGTTTATGTGATTACGTTGTTATGCGGTAAGTTGGTAGTATCGTTGTCTGCCCCTTAAGCGGGCGTTATGTTTAATCACCCAAAATCAGTGGATTATGGATTTCTCTATTCCCTCGGCTGATTGGTTTTGTGTTTGTCGGCAAGTTGGCTTCAGCGGGCGGTCGGCGAAATCAGTATTTTGAACACAGGTTTTGGGGCGTGAATTGCCGAAATTCAAAGTCTGTTTTTCAAATCTATGAGTCGTTTCAGTTTTTTAGGTCTTAGGTTTTGTTTGTGAGTCAAAGCTGAGTTAATCTTGGTTTTGGTAAAACGTAAGTCATTGAAGCTTAAACATAACAAACGGTTCAAGAGGGACAGCCAACGCGCGGCATTTTTATCATGCGTTGGTTTTTGTGGTTACGGTTTTATGCGGAAGCTTGGTAATTGCGTTGGCTGCCCCTTAACCGGGCGTTAGGTTTTTTGGAGGTATAGTTGAATAGTTATTCATTGATTCAAGAACAATTAATTAAACTCGGAGTGAAGCCCCAGTTGGCCCATAAAATAGCCAAGGAACTTGTTGAAAAATCAAGAAATAATCCTTCACTTACTTGTGATGAATTGAATGATTTATTAAAGGATCTAGCTGATACTATTGATGGTTTAAGTAGTAATCAGTGTGGTAAAGAAACTAAGAGTAAACAGTACTTTCATGCAATTATTCAAGGTTTGATTGCTACTGGACTATTTGAATTATTCATGCTTTCTAAGGCATGGTTGAGCACAATGTTTAATTCAATACCAAACAAAAAATTGATTGAACATATGGAAAAAGCATCAATACTACGTGCTAAGCATTGTAATGGAGTGAGTGCAGAGGTATCTGGTGAAGTTGCTAAATTATCAATGAAAATTGAACTCAATAGGAAACAACTCATAGAGGCTGCGTTAGTTTCAATTGAGGTTGAACCATCAGATGAGCTAATTAGTTACATAAATAACATATCATATTGTTACGTCTCTGCTGTAGATAAAGTTATTTTAAAGCGTATGGGGCTTAGTATATGAATCCAAGAAACCTAACAAACGCCTCAAGAGGGACTGTCAACGCGTAGCGTTTCCAGTCCCAATGAGCCGCGGTGATTGCAGTGGTTGTATTTGAGTTTAGTGGTAATGCGTTGCCAGCCCCTTAGGCGGGCGTTATGTTTAATCACGTCAAATCAGTTGGTTGTATCTTTTCTTTGCTCCCTCGGCTTGTTGATTTTGTGCTTGTCGGCAAGTTGGCATTTGTGAGCGCTGTTTTCCGGACAATTATTCTTTGGCGCTGGAAGTTCAGAGAATTGCCTCAATCAATTTACAGGCAAGCGCGAGGTTAGGGCGGTTGGCGCAATCAGTATTTTGATCACAGGTTTTAGGGCTTGAATTGCCGAAATTCAAAGTCTGTTTTTCAAATCTATGAGTCGTTTCAGTTTTTCAGGTTTTGGCTTTTGTTTGTGAATCAAAGCTGAGTTAATCTTGGTTTTGGTAAAACGTAAGTCATTGAAGCTTAAACATAACAAACGGTTCAAGAGGGACAGCCAACGCGTGGCATTTTTATTATGCGTTGGTTTTTTGTGTTTACGGTGTTATGCGGAAGCTTGGTAATGGCGTTGGCTGCCCCTTAACCGGGCGTTATGTTTAATCACCTAAAATCAGTTGGTTGCATCTTTTCATTGCTCATTCGGCTTTTTGGTTTTGTTTTTGTCGGCAAGTTGGCTTCGTTTGGCGCGGCTGGCTCAATCAGCAATTTGAACTTAGGTTTTTAAGTTTTAGCAGCCAAATTTCAAAGTCCCATTTTAAAAACTATGAGTCATTTCAGTTTTTTAGGTCTTGGCTTTTGTTTGTGAGTCAACGCTGAGTTAATCTTGGTTTTGGTAAAACGTAAGCCCTTGAAGCTTAAACATAACAAAGCGTTAAAGAGGGATTCGTGCCGCGTGGCATTTTTGGTATGCGGTGATTTTGGTGGTGAAAGTGGTATGCGGAAAGTTGGTTTAGGCGGCACTCACCCCTTAACGCGGCGTTAGGCAAGGTGAGTTTTTATCAGCTAAATCGAGTTGGAATTGAACGGTAAATTCCATGTTTTCTGGCTTAAGTTAAGCAATGAATAATCATCACATATTTGTTGTTTCTTGATCGCGTTGGGTTGCTTTTCGCTGTGAATCCATCGGCAAAATAACCTTCAGCATCCAAACGTCCGCCGAGCATGCTACGCTCGTCACTTTTCTTCCAAATCGCTCAATTTGAGTTTTTTGTTTCTTTGCTGATTTAGCGTTTTGGTTTATAAATGAATCGGTTAGTTTGTTTCAAGTTTACAAAAAAGCTCGTTCTTTGGTTGTGAAAGTGTCGGTGTCAATTGGTTGGCCTAACAAACGGCTCAAGAGGGATTGCCAACGCGTGGCGACTTTAAGTGCAAAATTGCAGTTCAGTGTTTAAGTGTGTTTTTTAAGTTCGGCGGTGCGTTGTCAACCCCTTAGCCGGGCGTTAGCTTAAAACATTGAAAATCAGTTGTTTGCAGCCTGTTTTTTCTTCCCTTGGCAGTTCGTTCAGGTTATTTCGGCAAATCAGCATTGTTTGCCAATGCAAGTTTTGAGCAGTTGCCTCAATTGAATTTTGGGATTTTGCGAGGCCAGCCGGTTTGACGCAAAATCGATTTGGCAGTTGGGCTTTCGCTTTGAGTTTTCCGAAAGTGATTCATCAACATTTTCGGGTTTTCAAATCGCATGAAAGGCCACAAAGCTTGAGCCAATTCGGGTTTTAAAACTCAAGCGGTTTGTTGGTTTCCCAAATCAGGTTAATCTCAGGCTTGGTAAATCTAAGGTGCTGAAATTTAAGCTAACAAACTGCTTAAGAGGGATTCGCAATGCGTGGCATTTTCGGTTCATCCGGAAAATCGATACCTGAATGGCTTTTCTGATACCATATCGCCAAAAATAGCCAGTTAATGTCAACTTCACTTCTTTACCATCGCTTTGGAATACGCGGCCCTTTCCATTATTGCTCTA
>NZ_JZAM01000391.1:0-392 GCF_000960595.1 Vibrio sp. S234-5 | reverse complement strand
CAAATTAAGCGCGGTTAGTCTTTGCAAACGCAGACATCTCATGCGCTGAGTGAGCTGGGTACGTCTGTCGCGAGTGTAGAGCAAGTCTACGTTCTGATGTGCAGCAAATGAGGTAGTTTCCAACTGTCTCTGGCTCGGTCAGAGTATTATCGCTGCCTAGGTCAGCTCAATACCACTGCTTAAGCATTAAAATCTCAGCCCTTGCTGGTGCCGCTGTCACTCAAATTGACTTCAGAGCAGATGTCAACCTCCGCGCAGCGAGAGAAATCTTTAGCTCGTTTTGGCCTTCAGTTTAAACCGCCTAATCACAGAACCTTGATCGTGTTGGGTGTCCCTTCCCCGCTTGGGCAACAAAGCCAACAACGTCCGATCTCCGATTTGCGATCTTACTC
>NZ_JZAM01000390.1:0-408 GCF_000960595.1 Vibrio sp. S234-5 | reverse complement strand
TCTCCAGCGTTTTCCACGCCGATGGGCGCTGCACTGTGCCGTTTTCAACGACGTCGAGTGATTTTTCTAGGTTTGCGCTCTCATCAACAAAAATATGGCTGATGCCAAAACCACCTATGATAACCGGAATGGGGGTGTTCTCTTTGCACATTTTGTGCAGACCAGCTCCGCCGCGTGGAATGATCATGTCCACGTACTCATCCATTTTCAGCAGGTGATTGACCAACTCGCGATCAGGCTTTTCAATATACTGCACCGATGCGGCTGGCAGCTTGGCTTTGGCCAGTGCCGCTTGAATCACATTCACCAGTTCCATGTTGGAGAAGAACGTCTCTTTCCCGCCACGTAGAATGCTGGCGTTACCCGTTTTCAGACACAGCGCGGCGATATCAATGGTCACATTCTGTC
>NZ_JZAM01000039.1:0-442 GCF_000960595.1 Vibrio sp. S234-5 | reverse complement strand
GTCGTGTAGTAGAACGGAAACGTAAACTGCGTTGGTAATTCATAACCAGAAGTATCAGCAGTAAAACGAGTAAAACAATGTTCAGGCGAGTGCATGGTGGGTATCCGCGCGAGTAAAAAATCGAGCGAGGATTGTACCTGTTTGAGTCAGGATTGCCATGTCGGTGTGTGCACTCGCTCTTGGATTAAGGACAAGAGCGAGTGGGGAAGAGTTTATTGCAGTTTTTGTAATGCAAGCTTCCACTGTGCCGGTTTGTCGTAGTAGGTCGAGTGCGGCAAGGTCAAGTACTCGCCATTTACTTCTGCAATCAGGGTTGGATAACCACCAACGTGTAACTGGCGCATCAACTGTCGGCTAGAGCGAATTTTCTCATCTAGATCGGCTTCGCTTAACGTCATGTTTTGCTCCCACACATCGTTTGCTAAACCTAGCGATTCTGCAA
>NZ_JZAM01000389.1:0-446 GCF_000960595.1 Vibrio sp. S234-5 | reverse complement strand
GGTAGGGTTGCAGGCTTTTGGCGGAGGCGACCAATTGATACTTCGAGTGGCGTTTCTTCCCACCTTTTTCCGCTTCTCTCCCTTATACACTTCACACTCCGCTGCCTCGTATTCACTATCTTGAACTACGACGTTCTCTGCTCCGTTTGCAGAAACACTGGTCGCCAGTAAACTTGCAAACAGAATTCGCTTAATCGCCATACTTGTTCTAATTATTCCTTGCTACTGCTTTTGTCTCTGAACTATCACAGACGAGTAAAATCATTAAATAGCGCTAACGCCATGAGCGAGAAGATGATTGCACCACCAATTCTAAAGCCCATTTCCTGTACTTTTTCTGGGACTGGGCGTCGGATAACGGCTTCAATTGCGAAGAACAATAAATGACCACCATCCAACATAGGTAACGGAACGAGGTTAATAATACCTAGGTTAACACTAATTAG
>NZ_JZAM01000388.1:0-605 GCF_000960595.1 Vibrio sp. S234-5 | reverse complement strand
CAAGGTAGCGCTAGGGGAACCTGGCGCTGGATCACCTCCTTATACGATACGGATAGTTTGCTTCTGCTTTTTAAAGCGGAAACAAATAAGTCGCGATGAGTGTCCACACAGATTGATATGGTTTAGATTAGAGCATTTAGTGGGTCTGTAGCTCAGGTGGTTAGAGCGTACGCCTGATAAGCGTAAGGTCGGTGGTTCGAGTCCACTCAGACCCACCACTACTGATGGGGCTATAGCTCAGCTGGGAGAGCGCCTGCCTTGCACGCAGGAGGTCTGCGGTTCGATCCCGCATAGCTCCACCATCTTTAAGTGCATTAGTGATAGTGCTTTTAAACATGGTTTCGAAAGAAATCTTGCTCTTTAACAATTTGGAAAGCTGACAAAACAACAATTTATTGTTGTTTGTAAAGTTCTCAATGTTTGTCTTTAAGACAAACACCAACAAAACACATTCAAGTGTTCTTGGGAATGTCACTGTTATAGTGACGATTCAAAATTGAGTCCGGCAAATCAATGCTATCTCGCTCATTCAAATAATGAGATAGCGAACCTTGGTTGTTTAACAAAGACCCTTTCGGGTTGTATGGTTAAGTGACTAAGCGTAC
>NZ_JZAM01000387.1:0-409 GCF_000960595.1 Vibrio sp. S234-5 | reverse complement strand
CCTTAACCCAAGGCCACCGTGGCACCATGAGTGAAAACCTCTATGCGGAACAAGAACTTGAAAACGCCTTGGTGATGACAGGCACTTACGAGCAAGCGTGGTCCCTCTCTGAGTATGCGCGCAACGCGCAGCAAGATTATCTCGGCTTTATGCCGCGACTCGCCGAGCAGCGTATTATTTTGCGCCCTGCCCTGCCAAGCGCTTGGCAGCAGGTCAAAGCGCGCCTGCCCTTTGGTCACGATAATGCGTTGTGGTTTGAGTTGACAAGTAATGAGCATGGCACTATTTACAGTGTAAAAGCGGAACGGGACGAGCCATCGATCACCTTGTTGTTCGAGCTAGAAGCAAGAGACAAACATCAGCAAACAACGGGGCTGCTGCAAAGGGTGCTGCTGGTGACTATCCTCCA
>NZ_JZAM01000386.1:0-471 GCF_000960595.1 Vibrio sp. S234-5 | reverse complement strand
GTCAGAACATTCTCTCCCTCAATGCTGGTTTGCAATGTGTGACCATTGTTTGTTAGCGCAACCACTTTGCCTTGGTAATCCAATTGCAGTTTTGCTAATTCAGCTTGCGTCGCTGCATGAATATCAATCGGGCTTTGGTTTTTACCTTGCGCACATTCAGAAGCAAACTCGCCCCAATGCTCTGGTCCGTGACTTCCTTCGTAACCCCAGTTTGCTGCGTTGGCCGAACCAACGAATACCAAAGACAATCCAATCGCTGTAAGTGACTTTTTCATGATTTTCCTTATCCCTTCAAGTGAAGTGTTGTAAAAGCAAAGCCATACTAATCTCACAGGATTCGGTCGTTACAGAGTGGAAACTATGATTGCAAACAAACTTTGGAATCAACTCCTCTAGTCATGCAATTGATATGATGCTCAAAATTGAACATCAACGATTATTGAGTCGGTATAAGTGCCCGCGGGAGGGGTA
>NZ_JZAM01000385.1:0-398 GCF_000960595.1 Vibrio sp. S234-5 | reverse complement strand
ATCTGATTCAGTCACGCTCTTAGCGTATTATCTGGTTACTTGAAGAGCTCAACGTCGATTACGAAATCGTGCATTACGTTCTTGACAAAGTGACTTTCATTGCACCTCCAGAACTAAAAAGCGTTCATCCACTTGGAAAGTCGCCAATCCTTGAAGATGATGGCGAGTTTATTATTGAATCAGGAGCCATGACTGAATACTTGATTGAAAAGTACAGCGATGGAGCGCTTGCCCCTAAACGTGGTACAAAAGCGCATACGGAATATTTACAATGGATGCACTTTGCAGAAAGCTCCGCTATTTTGCCGATGCTATTGAAAATATTCATCATTAAAGAGCCGAACTCGATGCAGTTTTTGCCTGCATACGCCGACAAAGAAGCAATGAATGTATTGAGC
>NZ_JZAM01000384.1:0-127686 GCF_000960595.1 Vibrio sp. S234-5 | reverse complement strand
AGGTCCTAGAGCAAGGTACCGAGGCTTGCGGCTAAATGAATATGATTTAAACAGAACGGCAGTCATTACCAACTTGCATATAGCGATGGGTTTAGCTGCTTAAAATTTAAACTATATGGTGCTCTAGGTGCTAGGTGCTAGGTGCTAGGTGCTAGGTGCTAGGTTAAGGAAAAGCGGAGATGAGGTAAAGGCAAAAACGAGGCACGAGGTTACGAGGTAAAGAAATAAACCTAAAGAGCGAGCCAACTCGTCGCTGGCTCTTCAACCGAATGTTATTGCGGCATCAGGTACTCGGGAGAGACTGAGATGGCAATCCATTGATCCTGCCAGTTTTTAAACAGCCAGAAATCGCTTAAACGGTAGAAGGTGATGCGCTGCGGCTCTTCTTGGTCTTGGTACCATACTTCGATAGTTTCAGGGCTGCGTAGCTGGGCAGACAGTTTATCGACCGTCGCGTCATCAAGACGTGTGCCTTTTAAATCGCGCCAGCGATTGACCAGTGCAGCGGCTTCGACGGATAAGGTTTGATTCGACTGCCAATCGTCCCCGTGTTGCTCTAAAGCCCAATCAGAGAGATAGAAGGCCACCAAGGTTTCATTTGGATTGAGCAAGCTCGGGTATTGACTCTGGGCCACGGGATCATCCAGCAGATAGGTTTTGATCAAGGCAGGCGCATTAATGATCACAATGAAAAAGGTGATCCCGGCGATCAGAATATTATTCCAGCGACGACGACGTGAGGGGGATACGCGCATGATTTGAGTCCTGAGTGATAACTGTGCAAAGTATACCAACCAAGGGAAAAGCGAGGTACTGGTTTCTGGGTTCTGGGTTCTGGGTTCTGGGTTCTGGGTTCTGGGTTCTAAAAAATAACAATAAAAAACCCAGCTAAAAAGCTGGGTTTTCTATAATCTTCAAAGAGATGAAACCAATTACTTGATTTTCGCTTCTTTGTATACAACGTGCTTGCGAACTACTGGATCAAATTTTTTGATCTCGAATTTGCCTGGCATGTTGCGCTTGTTTTTGTCAGTTGTGTAGAAGTGACCAGTATCTGCAGTTGATACTAGACGAATTTTCTCACGAATGCCTTTCTTAGCCATTGCTAATTCCTCTTATTAAACGTTTTCGCCGCGTGCACGCATCTCAGTTAGTACAACATCGATACCTTTCTTATCGATGATGCGCATACCTTTTGCGGTCAGACGTAGTTTAACAAAACGTTTTTCGCTCTCTACCCAGAAACGATGAGTTTGTAGGTTCGGCAGAAAACGACGCTTAGTAGCATTTCGTGCGTGTGAGCGGTTGTTACCAACTGCAGGACGCTTACCAGTTACTTGGCATACTCGGGACATGAATGTCTTCTCCAAATCGTTTCAGCTCGATATCAACCTTGGTGGCCGAACCTCATCAATTAGAGGTTAAAAACCGTTATGGCATATCCATACAAGGCTATCAAAGGTCGCGCATTATACTAACTTGCCATGCATTGCTCAAGACCCGAACAGATCCTTTTTACAGGTTTTCGTGATCTTTTTTTAGACAGCACGCTTTCAAGTAGTCCAAGCTGAATGTAAGTTAAAAATTTTAGTGGCGTGGATTGTAGCAGAAACTCACTTATGAACAACAAAAAAGTTTGCCTGTCAATACGGGATAAAATTCACACTCATAGCCACCCTCGTTCGGCAAATGAAACCACCTCGCCATCCCCCACCACAAAGTGATCCAGCACACGAATATCCACCAGTGCCAAGGCATCACTCAGGCGCTGGGTTATCCGTCGGTCCGCTTGGCTTGGCTCGGCCACACCGGATGGGTGGTTGTGCGCCAAAATCACCGCTGCGGCATTGTGGTAAAGGGCACGTTTGACCACTTCACGCGGATAGACAGACGCAGAATCAATGGTGCCTTCAAACATCACCTCGTCTTTAATTACCCGATGTTGGTTGTCGAGAAACAGCAAGTAAAAAGCTTCGCGCTGTCGGTCACGTAATATTGAGGAAAGATAGAGTTTGGTGTGATGGGGGCTGGTTAGCGCTTCGCCGCGTTGCAAGGTTTCGGCTAAGTAGCGCTGCGTCATCTCAATCACCGCCTGTAGCTGCACATACTTGGCTTCCCCCAGCCCTTTGTGGCGACAAAACTCTTGCTGGTTCGCTGAAAAGAGCTTGCGCAGCGACCCAAAATCACGCAGTAGGAAATCGGCCAGTTCAATCACGTTCATCCCTTGCGTGCCAGTGCGCAGGAAGATCGCCAACAGCTCGGCATCAGATAAGGATTGCGGGCCACGGGAGAGCAGCTTCTCCCGGGGCATGGATTCACTCGGTAGGTTTTTCAGACTCATCAAGGCGCTCGTTTGGGAGAGATAAGCCAATTGACCTGAGAGCGCGACGTATGTCTAGATGCTTGATGGCGCTTTTCTATCCGCTCAATAACTTTATGTAACTGAGCGGTTTATCAGAGCTTAAAGTGTCCGACCAGAGCATGCATCTCGCGCCCGGAACTGCTGAGCTGGGTACTGATCGTCTCCGACTCTTGCAAGTTGCGATTGAGATCGTTGACGATTTGCGCAATCGCCACCAGATTTTGATTGATCTCTTCTGCAACCGCGCTTTGCTGCTCGGCCGCTGAGGCGGTTTGAATACCCATATCGCGGATCGTCCCCACCGCAGTTTGGATGCCCGCCAGCGAATTTTTGATTTGCA
The DNA here is from genome assembly GCF_000960595.1 of Vibrio sp. S234-5. Taxonomy (NCBI): domain Bacteria; kingdom Pseudomonadati; phylum Pseudomonadota; class Gammaproteobacteria; order Vibrionales; family Vibrionaceae; genus Vibrio; species Vibrio sp. S234-5. The sequence continues at coordinate 124,984 of NZ_JZAM01000384.1, read as the reverse complement.
CCGATTCAAGCGCCGTCTGCTCACCTCGCTCTTGGCTGACCGACATGGTGCTTACCGCACGGGCCACGCCACTTTGCAGCTGTTTCAGCATGTCACCAATTTCCAGCGTGCTGTTTTGCGTGCGACTGGCCAGCGAGCGAACCTCATCCGCCACCACAGCAAAGCCACGCCCTTGCTCTCCAGCGCGCGCCGCTTCAATCGCCGCGTTCAGCGCCAGAAGGTTGGTCTGCTCGGCAATCTCGCCAATCACTTGCAGCACTTTGGTGATCTGATCGGTCTGTTTGCTCAATTGAGAAATGGCCTCTGAGGTGGTGTTCACCTCATCCACCAGTTTGCCAATCCCCTCAATGGCATGGTTGACTTCCAGCTGTGCCTCGGAAATTTGCACGTTGGCCGAATCAATCGCCTGCGCCGTCGCATGGGTGTTGCTCGCCACTTCTTTGGCGGTGGCGCTCATCTCCGTCACCGCGGTCACCACCTTGTCGGTTTCGCTGCAGTGGCTTTGCATCTGCGAACTCGCCGTTGCTGTGTGTGCATCCAGACCACTGGCGGCTTCCTGCACCACTTGAGCGCTAGCACGGATCTCGACCATCATCGGATGCAGCTTGTCCATAAACTGATTAAACGCGTGCGCCACTTCGCCCACTTCATCTTGGCTCTCGACTTGCAAACGCGCGGTGAGATCGCCGCCACCAGCGGCCACCGCTTTTAAGGATTGGCTAATGTGCAACAAAGGTTGAATGCCACGTGTCACCAGCACGCTGATCGCCACACAGGCGAGCAATAAGCCAATCAGAGAGAAACCGACCGCCGACAGCGTATGCGCCTTGAGCTTGGCAATGCTCTGCTCGCGGTATTGATTCACTTGTCGGTCAATATCGTCGATGTAGATCCCAGTACCCAGCACCCAATCCCATTTCGGCAGATATTCCGCATAACCGAGCTTGGGCGCTTGGGCGTTAATGGTCGGTTTGTGCCAAGAGAAATAGAGAAAGCCATCGCCCTTTTTTGCGGCGTCAATCAGGCCAGCAATCACCGCCACGCCATTTTGGTCTTTCATCCCGTAGAGATTTTTCCCCTCCAGATCCGGTTTGATCGCATGTAAGGTATTCACCCCTTTGGAATCGTAGGCAAAGAAGTAGCCATCGCTGTCAAAGCGCATCGCTTTGAGGATCTGCTTTGCCTGCTGTTGGTGGCTGCCATCCACATCACTGTCATACAGCGGTTTGATGGCCGTCATCCCCATCATCAAATAGGCTTTTAACTCGCTTTTTCGCGTCTCAATCAGCTCGTTTCGGTAGTTTTTCAGCTCAACTTCAAGGCTTTGTTGGTTGTTAATATAAAAGACGGCGGTGATCATGGCCGAGATGAGTACCAAAGGTATTAAGGTGAGCAATAGCAGTTTATTGCGACTTTTCATAGCTAGTGACATAAGTATCCCAATGATTGTTATGGTTTTTATTTTTGCCATATCTTGCAGAGAAAAAATGCCTTGTCTGTGAGCTGCGCATAAATTTGCCTAATCCGCCCTCATTATTGACTGGCCTTTTGATACAGCTTCACTTCTGTGATTGCCCACTCGCGCACCTTCGGCGCAAACCAGCTCATCCAGTAACGAGCCGCGGCAAGTTGTGTTACTATCGGCGGCAGAATTTTGGGAGAACAACAAGATGCAAACATTGGCAGGAAAAAAAATACTACTGGGCATCAGTGGTGGAATTGCCGCCTATAAATGCGCGGATTTAACACGTCGCCTCAAAGAGCGAGGCGCTGAAGTACAGGTGGTGATGACCAAAGCGGCCAAAGAGTTTATCACGCCGCTCACCATGCAAGCCGTCTCTGGTCGCCCGGTCTCTGACAGCTTACTCGACCCGGCGGCAGAAGCGTCCATGGGTCATATCGAGCTGGCAAAATGGGCCGATCTGGTGCTACTTGCGCCAGCCACCGCCGATTTGATCGCCCGCATAGCCGCTGGCATGGGTAACGACCTGCTCACCACGCTGGTGCTGGCCACCGACGCACCAGTGGCGGTTTCTCCCGCTATGAACCAACAGATGTATCGCAATGTCGCCACGCAAGAGAACATGGCGACGCTGCTGCGCCGTGGCATGCACATTTGGGGCCCTGCGGCAGGCGAACAAGCCTGTGGCGATGTAGGCCCAGGCCGTATGCTGGAGCCGATGCAACTGGTGGAACTTTGCGAGCAGTTTTTCCAGCCCAAACCTTTGCAAGACACGTCGATTTTGATCACCGCCGGCCCAACCCGCGAAGCGATTGACCCGGTGCGCTATATCACCAACCACAGCTCAGGCAAAATGGGCTTTGCTTTGGCGCAAGCGGCCATGCAACTGGGGGCAAACGTGACCCTCGTCAGCGGGCCGGTTTCGCTCTCCACGCCAGTCAACGTCAACCGTATCCATGTCGACAGTGCGCAAGAGATGTATGACGTGGTGATGGCTCAAGCGGCCAGCCATGACATTTTTATTAGCTGCGCGGCGGTGGCCGACTATCGTCCAGCCAGCGTGGCTGAGCAGAAGTTGAAGAAAACCGACGACAGCGACGAAATGACCATTACCATGGTGAAAAACCCCGACATCGTTGCCTGCGTCTCGGCGATGGTAGAAAACCGCCCCTTCACCGTGGGCTTTGCGGCAGAAACCCACGATGTGGAGACCTATGCACGGCGTAAGCTAGAAAAGAAAAAGCTCGACATGTTGTGCGCCAATGACGTTTCGGTCGAAGGCCAAGGTTTCAACAGCAGCAACAACGCCATCACACTCTACTGGCCAGAGGGCGAGAGAGCCTTGCCACTGAGCAGCAAAGCGTCGCTGAGCGTCGAGATCCTCGATCAAATCCGTCTGCTGATGGATAAATAGTGTATGACAGTGGTTGAGCAGGCGCGCGCGTACAGCTTTTTGCCTTTATGTCTCACAAAACCTGCTCAATAACTACTGTCTTGTACTTGGCATACTGATATACTCGCTGACGAAAAAGTCTATTCAAAAGGAAGTTAATCAATGGCTGGCAGTAAAAAATCAAACCGCCGCGAAGAGATCCTCCAGGCGCTGGCTCAGATGCTGGAGTCCACGGAGGGCGCTTCACGCATTACCACGGCGAAACTGGCGCAGCAGGTCGGCGTTTCAGAAGCCGCGCTTTATCGCCATTTCCCCAGTAAAGCCCGCATGTTCGAAGGTTTGATCGAGTTCATTGAAGAGGCGCTGATGTCACGCATCAACCGAATTTTGGATGAGGAAAAAGATACGCTGGAGCGCATTCGCTTGGTGATTCATCTCATCTTGGCTTTTTCTGAGCGTAACCCAGGATTGACTCGCATTCTCTCCGGCCATGCACTGATGTTTGAAAACGAGCGCTTACGCGATCGCATCAACCAACTGTTTGAACGTATCGAAACCCAACTGCGTCAGATTCTACGTGAGCGTAAATTGCGCGAAGGCAAATCCTTCCCGGTTGAAGAAAAAATCTTGGCGGCGCAATTACTGGGCCAGGTGGAAGGCAGTTTGAACCGCTTTGTTCGCTCCGACTTTCGCTATCAACCCACTGAAAATTTTGAAGAATACTGGGCACTGCTCAGTGCACAAATACAATAAGTTATGGCACTACAAACCCCTCCAACCTTCTCACTTTCACTGCTGCACCCCAAATATTGGCCGGTGTGGTTTGGCTGCGCTGCGCTGGCGCTCGTCGTCACCATTGTTCCTTACAAAGTGCAACTGCGCTTAGGGCGAGCGCTCGGACGCTTTGCCATGCGCTTTGCCAAAAGCCGCGTGCATGTGGCCAAGCGCAATCTCGAACTAGCTTTCCCGCAGATGGACGCTCAGCAAAGAGAGCAGATCGTGGTTGAGAACTTCAAAAATGTCGGTTTGGCGCTGTTTGAAACGGGCATCGCTTGGTTTTGGCCCAATTGGCGTATCAAACGTCACATTGCCTTTCGGAACATTGAGCACTTACTCGCACTCGAGGAGCAAAAAAAAGGGGTGCTGCTGGTCTGCACGCACGCGCTCAACCTTGAGATCACCGCGCGTGCCTTTGCTCTGTTCGCGCCGGGTTATGGCGTTTATCGTCCTCATGACAACCCCGCCTATGACTTTATACAGACTTGGGGACGCACACGTTTTGGCAACCAGATGGTCGATAGAAAAGACGTGAAGGGGATGCTGAAAATTCTGCGTTCTGGTGGCCGCTTGTGGTATTTGCCCGATCACGATTATGGCAACAACAATGCGGTGTTTGTGCCCTTTTTCGCCGTGCCAGACGCCTGCACCACGGCCGGAACTGGTGTGCTGGTGGATGCGAGTAAATGCGCCGTGATCACCGCTTCCAGTTTTCGCCAAGGGGAAACCTACACGTTAGAAGTGGATGAAGACATCAGTGCCCAGTTCCCGCGCAAAGACGCCGTTGGTGCCGCGACAGTGATGAATCAGGCGATTGAAAAAGTGATCTTGCGTGGATTAGATCAATGGATGTGGCTGCACAAACGCTATAAGAGCATGACTGACCCAAGCCAGCCACGCGGCATTCGTTATAAATAGATAGTTAGGGGTTAGGGACTAGGGGGCTAGGTTCTAGGTTTCTAGGTTCTAGGTTCTAGGTTCTAGGTTCTAGGTTCTAGGGGCTAGGTTCTAGGTTTCTAGGTTCTAGGTTCTAGGTTCTAGGTTCTAGGTTCTAGGTTCTAGGTTCTAGGTTACTAGACTCTAGGTTTCTAGGCTCTAGGTTTCTAGGTTTTGCTTTTCCTAGAGCCTGCCCTTCCTCGTACCTAGTCCCTGCTCTTCCCTAGAACCTGCCCTTCCTCGTACCTAGTCCCTGCTCTTCCCTAGAACCTGCTCTTCCCTAGTCCCTACTCTTAAACACCAAACTGCTCACGGTACGCTTTAACCGCGGCGAGGTGCTCAGTCGCATCACCTTTCTCTTCTAGGTAAGTGATCAAATCCGACAGGCTGACAATCGAGATCACCGCGCAGCCGAAATCACGCTCCACTTCTTGAATCGCAGAGAGTTCGCCTTTGCCCTTTTCCTGACGGTCAATCGCCACCAACACCCCAGCCAAATCGGCGCCGTTGGCCTGAATAATTTCCATCGACTCGCGAATCGCCGTGCCTGCGGTAATCACATCATCCACCAGCATAATGCGCCCTTCCAGCGCGGAGCCGACTAAGTTGCCGCCTTCGCCGTGATCTTTGGCTTCTTTGCGGTTAAAGCAGTAAGGCGTATCGATATCGTGGTGATCTGCCAAGGCCACTGCGGTCGTGGTGGCGATAGGAATGCCTTTGTAAGCAGGGCCAAATAGCACATCAAACTCAATACCAGAATCTGCCAGTGCAGCGGCATAAAAACGGCCTAGTCGCGCCAAATCACGGCCAGTATTGAAAAGACCAGCGTTAAAAAAGTAAGGACTTTTACGACCTGATTTTAAGGTAAACTCACCAAACTTAAGGACCTGTTTCTCTAGGGCAAATTCAATAAACTCACGCTGGTATGCTTTCATGAATACTCTCTCGATGTTTAATAGGTTAATAGGTTAATAGGTTGCTAGTTTACTAGGTTCTAGGTTGCTAGGGACTAGGTTATTAGGTGCTAGTTCTTAGCTCTTCCTAGGATCTGCTCTTCCCTAGGACCTAGAGCCTGCTCTTCCTAGTACCTAGGTCCTTGCTCCTGCTTTTCCCAGATAAAAAAATAGCCCCCTTAATGGGAGCTACTGACTAAAGCATTCCGCTAATGCGGCTTTCTGTGCGGCGACGATCTCACTGATGCCTTTTTTGGCCGACTCCAGTAGCGCCAGCAACTGTTCATGGCTAAACGGTTCGCCTTCTGCTGTGCCTTGAATTTCAATCATCTTGCCTTCTTCGGTCATCACCACGTTCATGTCAGTGTCGGCGGCTGAGTCTTCGACATATTCGAGATCGCAAAGCACGTCGTCACCGAGAATACCGACCGAAACGGCTGCCACATGGCCTTTCATCGGGTTCTTTTTCAGCTTGCCGCTGTCCAGCAGATGTTGGAACGCATCGGCCAGTGCCACGCTCGCGCCAGAAATCGACGCCGTGCGCGTGCCGCCATCGGCCTGAATCACATCACAGTCAACCGTGATCATAAACTCGCCCATGACTTCCAGATCCACCACCGCACGTAAGCTGCGGGCGATCAAACGTTGAATTTCCATAGTACGGCCGCCTTGCTTGCCGTTGGTCGCTTCACGGCGAGTACGTGAATGCGTCGCGCGTGGCAACATGCCATATTCCGCGGTCACCCACCCTTTACCCTGGCCTTTTAGCCAACGAGGAACCGATTCTTCCACGGTCGCATTGCACAACACCTTGGTATTACCAAACTCAACCAAGACAGAACCTTCTGCATAGGCGGTGTATTGACGAGTGATTTTAATTGGGCGCACCTGGTCTGCCGCGCGATCATTTGGACGCATGGATGAATCCTTTTCTGGGGGATGAGTAAGATTGGGGCAGGATTATAACGGAAAGCCAGCCAAGATCCTAGGGAGAACGCTGAGTTCTCGAACGCCGCACTCTATCGTGAGCCACGAGCCAGGCGATTGTGTGTTACTATTGCAGGGCGTTATTTTCACAGATAAAGAACAGGAAAATTCGATGATTTACAGTATGACAGGCTACGCCCGCAAAGAGGTCAAAAGCGACTGGGGCACCGCCGTGTGGGAAATCCGTAGCGTCAACCAACGCTATTTGGAAACCTATTTTCGTCTCCCAGAGCAATTTCGTGGCTTAGAACCGCTGCTGCGCGATCGCTTCCGTCAGCGCTTAGCGCGCGGCAAAGTAGAATGCAATTTGCGCTTTGAGGCCAATCCCGCGGCCAAAAGCGAGCTCAAGATCAATGAAGCGCTGGCCAACCAAGTGATCAAAGCCGCCGAGCAAGTGATGCACATGACCGGAGAATTAAGCCGCATCAACCCTTTCCAAGTGATGCAATGGCCCGGCGTGATGGAGACACCAGAGCAAGATATGGACACCATCAACAAAGCGTTACTCGCGGCCTTTGATGAGGCGCTGGCGGAGTTTATCGAATCACGCGGGCGTGAAGGCGACAACATGAAAGCGCTGATTGAGCAACGTCTTGAAGCGATCAGCGCAGAAGTGGTTAAGGTGCGCGCGCGCATGCCAGAGATTTTGCAATGGCAACGCGAGCGTCTGCTGGGCAAGTTTGAAGAAGCGAAGATCGAGCTGGACGCGACCCGCGTAGAGCAAGAGCTGATCCTCCTCGCACAGAAATCGGACGTGGCGGAAGAGCTGGATCGCCTCGATTCCCACGTCAAAGAAGCACGCAATGTGCTGAAAAAAGGCGGAGCGTGCGGCCGCAAACTCGATTTCATGATGCAAGAGTTTAACCGCGAATCGAACACGCTGGCATCAAAATCGATCGCCACCGACATCACCGCCTCTGGCGTCGAGCTGAAGGTTCTGATTGAGCAAATGCGCGAGCAGATCCAGAACATCGAATAAGGTTCTTGGGTAGAAAGCTATCCGTCTAAGAATGTCTTAGAAGCCCTGTATTACTTTTTGAAGAGCCTTGTAAATACAGGGCTTTTTTATTTTTCCCTTCCAAATCGGTTTGCAGATGTCCGTTACCAGTTGCTGTTTAAGGGGTGGGCATACATCCTTTCAGCCAATAAATGCTTAATCATATTTTTTGCTCACAGCATTTTACCTGTCTATAACCCCATCGTTTAAAGCAAATCACTCAAGCGATTTAACAGTGCTTTGCGGCTATTATTCGCCACAAAAAAGCGCTGAAAGCGTTGTTCAAACGCCGCTTCATCCGCTTTGAACTGATAGGCCTCAAACAGCTGATGCAGATAGCGTGATGCCGCATCGTAACCACTGGCGCAAGTTCGATCCGCTTGCTCTTGTGATTGCTGCCAGTAGTGCTCACGCTGGTTGTAAATATCCGTCAATACTTTTTCTTTTTCTGCTTTTTCGAGGGCTATTTTCTTTGCGAGCGCTGCGGCTTGCTCTCGCTGTAATTGGCTTTGCGCTTGCTCAAGGAAAGGAGAAATCAGGTCGGGGGTTAACCAGTATTGATAGATCTCGTCTGTGTCGGCAGGTTCTTTTCGCGTCAGCGCTAAGGCTTGGTGACGAGTTAGCTGGCCTTGCTCAAACAGCGTGCGTAAAAGCGTGTCTTTCTCTACTTGCGAGAGATTATGGAGCCACGTATCAAACTGAAATTGGGTTTGTTTGGCTTGGTGACTGGGTTGTTCGTTCAGCACCATGGCGAGAGCCTTAACCAAGGCTAAAGGAGTATCATACAGCGCAGCAAACGCCTGCACCTCTTCACTGAGGTGCTCAAAATCGAATTGAATCAACGGCACTCGTTCAACTTCGTCATTACAATCAAACGCTTTGAGCCACATGAAGTAAACTAGGCGCCAATCCCCTTGCATTAACCCATTGCGTAAAGCAGATAAATGCTGGAAAAAGTCGTCAGCATGTTCATCATCAAAATATTCGTAGTACTCCTCGATGGAAAAAAACAGCAACTGCCACTCATCGCTTTGATGCACATAAAGCCCATCGCTTGAAAAGCCAAGTAACGCATCTGGAAGCGTTCCAGCTGGTAGCTTGATGTAAGTATAAATTGAGCCCCAATCGGCATAGTAAAAACCGATATCGAAGTATTTTAACATCAGCTCAGAAGGCTCCGCCTTTAGGTCACTGTAGGTGTAATACACCTGAAAGGACGTAGCGCTGATCTCGGCACGGCTTGAAATGGCTCTGAGTGCTTGGCGCTCTTTGGCATCTAAAAAACCGTCCAGACGCTCGAATTTATAGTATTGATATTCGCTCACGATGACCTTGCTATTTATTTGTTGTGAATTGAAAAGCTTGTTTTAGTTTCATTGAAACAGCGCTGCATTTTCCTGTTTTCGCAGATCCAATGTCTTAGCAATCGCAGACACTGTTGTTTTACTGATCCCTTGCTGCCGTGCAAGGTGAGTAAATTGGCTGATGGCTTCTGCGACTTCTTCAATAACTTGCTTTGCATCATGCCAACTCCCATAGCCAGCGCTGGTCGCTAGTTTTTGCATCACCTTAAGCGGTGGCGCTTTGCCATAACCGCCGAACGCAGTGGCGTGTTCGTTAAATGGATGTGGGCTGTAGGTAACATCGTAAAAAGGGGCAGGATCCCATTGACCGTCATCCGCTTGCAAAAACGCCCAGTTTTTACTGTGGTCGTCTTGGTTAGACGATAGCAAGTTAAACATGGCTCGGCGAAATTGCAGCTGCCCAGCCGCTGGAGATTTACACAACTGACGGCTGGCTTTAATTAAATCAATGTAATCTAAACTTGGCGTTCGAAAGTCTTTATCCAGTAGCCCGCAAGCGCTGTGCATATGCAGGCGACCTGAACTGCGATTGCCGCTTAAATTGGTCTGCTCCGTGACATAATCAAAACGCTTAAGCGCCAACCAGGCAGACGCACCGCTAGTATGCCGGGCTTCAATGAGTTGCCAGTGGGGCAGTTGGCACTTGGCTTGCTCAGCCATTTGTAAATAGACTGCCTCACACAAACCTTCTTCATGCCCGAGCGCGAGATTTTTCGAGGTAAACTTGATCAGCCAAGCTTCATCACCAGGCTGAGCAAAGGTTCGACAATGCTGAGCTTCTCCCGCAGGCATATAAATCTGCGCCTTGGGCCTTGCCCCACCCGAACTACCTCCGGCGACTAATGCGGCCAACACCTGCTGAGTATGTCCATCTAACTCATCGTGATTATCATCCATATAATCTGACATTGAAGAATCGAACAGCGTTTGCGCTTCTAAGCCTAAAATAGCTAAATCAATGTCAGCGTGCGTGGTGGCTGAAAACTCAGACACCGGAGAAAAAGACAGCGCTCCCATGCCTTTATCACCGACAAAGGCCAGTCTATCCATCGCCGTTAATTGATTTGGCAAAATGCCCTTTTGACGGAAAATACGATCTTGCAACAGCATGCCCCAGCCATCGGGCAAACAATCTACAAATACGCCATGTACACCTTGATGTGGCGCTTTAGGTGCGGCTTGAACTTGTGTGCTCGCTTGCAAGATAAAAGGTGATAAATTGCCAAACTGCTGCAAATAGTCGTCAGCATACTGGAAAAAAACACCTTGCCGATTCTGCGCTAAGACCCCAACTGCAACCTGCTCACCTGAGCTTAACGTGCGGGTTACGCTGAGTTTTTGAATGGGTTTAAAACTCATCTTTTAGCACCTCATCAATGCTAGTGGGCAGAGCGGCACGCTCTTTGTTAGGCTGCGTGAGCTCGTATAACCGCTCAAGTGAGTCGAGGGTCTGCCAAAGCAACAACAATTGGCGAAATGAAATTTGCCCGGTCAGCTCAAATTTCTTAATGGTGGCCGCAGGTACGCAGCTTCGCTCTGCCAGTGCTGCGCGTGACAGCTTTGCCTGCTTTCGTAACTCACGCAAATAAGACGCATAGGCTTGGCTTACATCGGTATCATCAAGTAAGGTAAAATTCATCCGCAAAGACCAAATGGATACAGTTATATCCATTATAGCGAAATAAAACATAAAATGGACATTATTGTATCCATTTCTGGATGAAATGTTGAAAAATTACTCGATAAAGCCTTTCTAAACTGCTATTTTTAAAGCCTAACAGCAGCATAAAAACGGCACTGTTTTTCCGTAGTCATAGCCAAGAAGCACCACTAAGATTTATTAAAAGCCATAAGCAAGTGGTGGGCAAACAGGCATCTTTGAGCGGTTTATTTTAGATAACTCGTTGAGTTTGCTAGGGTCTAGTCCACTGTTTAATGAGCAGTTCCAAAACATAGAGTAACCTTCACCAGTGGCCACGCATGGACACAAAATCATTATGTTATGAAAAAGTAGCACTCATAACATCCATTACAAATCATATCTAACGATGTAATACGTATGCTCTAACGCATTTTTGATCATGGCATCAAGCTCGATGTTACTCAATTCAACCCTGCAAGCCCTTTTCGACCCAAAGATGCAGGTGGGGAGGAACAAGCTGCGAACGATCCTATGACCAGAACCGAAGTCGTTGAGTTCTTTACTAAGCTCAGAGCGATCCCGATCAGGACATTCCCCAAACAGAACTTTAGGCAACTTACGAACAGCTGGTAAGGCTGATAAACTCGTCTTTGACGCCTAAAGAGCGATCATTTTTACTGTCTCTCAAAAATCGTGCCCCCCGACAGGTCTCTTTTGGCGCTTTCTTTCAGGAATCAACCAGTTGCCTGCTGTTCGGTGGAAAATGCAAAAGCTGGCCAAAATGAACCCAGAAAAACATTCCGAAGCTTACCATCGGCTTCACCAAATATTGACGATATAAAAGCTCAGCCATCCAGCGACGAACATCACTCGCTCTAAATCTGACGGCCTTACCTTCTGGATTGGGCCTAATAGGCTGAGGCGAACCTCTAGCGAAGACGGTACCGATGCGATGTTTGGCGTTGGCGTTGGCTTTGACGACTTCATCAGCGACTACTTCTCTATCGGAGCCAGTTACACGCGCGACAATATCGACGATGGTGAAATAGATGGCTATGCGTTAAATGCCACCTTTCACTTAGACCTGCTTTGATGGCTTAACAGGGATATTCCATTAGGCATTTGCCTCAGAAAACTTCTGCCATGATCAATCCCAAGGGCAGGAGTTTTCCGGCGATTTCATGCCCTTGGCTAGAAAATACGGATTTGAGATAGTGACCAATCTCTGAGCCAGCTCTGATTCCCAAAATGAAAGCCAAGATAATACTGCGGCTTGAGCCTTGGTTACTGTATAGTTATCGCTTTCCATCAAACTCATCACCCTGCGCTATTTCTCCATGTTAATTCGCAATACACTTTGTTCGTTTTTGGTTCTCTTTGCCGTCGCACTCACGAGTAAGTGTTTGGCATTAATGACGTTTTCTCAACTTCCTGTCGATCTCCTCTCTGGCGCAGGAGTTGAAGCATTACTCTATGGTCTGCGTTTTGACGCGACCATCGCGGCCATGCTGAGTGCGCCGATGTTCCTTACCAACCTGGTGTTGCTGGCACTTAAACGCGATCTGCGTCCGCTATTGCACGTGTTACTGTGTTTGGCGATTACTTGGATTGTGGGCAGCAGTTTTTCTGATGCGATATACGCGAAAGACGCCAGCAAACATGTCACGTTCGAACTGTTTACCGCGCAAGGAATGGAAAGCGAACTGTTGGTCACGGCACTGAAAAGCTATTGGGCGACGATGCTGATTGGCACCATTTGGCTACTCGTTTGCATGGTGATAGCGGGAAAATACCTGACTCTCTCTAACCGACGCGATACGCCTTGGTACAACAACACCGCGTTTGCGATATTGTGGCTGTTTATCACGGTAAGCTTGGTTCGTGGCGGCTGGGGAGATGCACCGCAAACGCCGATGCGCGCCTACAATATTGGTAATAGTGAACAAGCCTTTATTGCCTGGAGCGCGCCATACAGCATCACTTACTACCTCTCTAATGGTGACCGTGCGGCGATCAAAAAGATCACCCGCGATCCTAGTTCTGAACAGATCGCCATGTGGCAACAAGCTTTCCAAGCACCGCAACCTGCGAAACTGGCTGCGCTCAAACAAGCTAACATCGTCATGATTTTGCTGGAAAGCTGGCCTGCTTATGACATGCACAGCTATGCGGGCGATGTCGATGCAACGCCTTTTTTTGACAGCTTGCGTCAGCGCTCATTCTCCACCTTCTCAAGCTACGCCGATGGCTATCGAACCGTACAAGGAATGTTCGCCACGTTCTGCTCGTATCCCAATCCAACCAGCGGCATTATTTCAACCAGTCAGCTACAAAACGCGCAATACGTCTGCTTGCCGCATATCTTGCGTCAACAAGGCTGGCAAACCACGTTTATACAAGGGAGCGCCAAGGGCAAAGTCGGCTCATTCGCGCAAACGCTCGGCTTCGCAGAATCGTTCGGTAAGCACGATTACCCGTTTGAAGGCGTACATAATGAGTGGGGGTATATGGATGGTGATATTTATCGCTTCTCGCTTGGACAAATCGATCGCTTGAGTCAATCTCAACAGCCCTTTTTCCTTACCATCAATACGGGCACAACACATGGCTCTTTTCTGCCTGAACAAGATGGCTATACGTTTGGTCGAGAGACGCAAATCCATGAAAGACGCAGTGTGATGCACCATGCGGATCAAGCACTCAGCCAATTTATTCCGCAGCTTGATGCAAAACTGGCTCAGCTAGACAAGCCGACACTGGTAATTTTACTTGCGGATCACACAGCCAAGACCGTAAAGGGCGGCTTTGTGAAAAATGCGATTCCTTTTTTGATGTACGCCTCAGATAAATCTGTCCCAAACCAAACTCGGCCCATCACCGCTTCACAACGTGACGTCGGTGCTACCGCCCTCGATTGGCTGGGCGGCTACGCACCGTGGTTTACTGGCCAAAGCTTACTGAATCCTCACTACGCCGGACGTGCCAGTTTTGCTTTTGGCACGGGCTTTTTCTGGATGAGCAAAGATCACGGCATCGCCATTAACGCCGAAACGGGCGAGCTCGCCCAGTGCTTCGAGCTTGGCGCTGATACCGTGAGTAAAAAAACCGTTGCCTGCGATCAACCTTGGGCCAACGCCCTGTTTGAGGAAGCGAGTTATTACAACAGCATATCTCAATATTTGCTGTTCAAAGGGCGCAGCGCCGATTATCGCGCTCGCCTGAATTGAGTGGATAACAAAACAGCAGCCTTAGGCTGCTGTTTTGTCTTATGCGCTGCGCTGCGCTTGAGTGGCTTGTTCCGCTTGGCGCTTACGTTTGCGATATTTTGGATGGGTGATTGGAATCGCGGCAAGGAGTGTCTTGGTGTAGTCGTTTTGTGGATTGGCGTACACCTCTTTGGCGCTGCCCTCTTCCACCACTTTGCCAAAATACATCACCGCCACTTTGTCCGAAACGTGTTTCACCACCGAGAGGTCGTGGGAGATGAAGATGATCGCTAAGTTCATCTCTTTTTGCAGTTGCAGCAATAAGTTGAGGATCTGCGCCTGCACCGACACATCGAGCGCCGAGACCGATTCATCACAAATAAGCAGTTTTGGTTTCAGGGCAATCGCGCGCGCGATACCGATACGCTGACGCTGTCCGCCAGAGAACTCATGCGGATAACGGTTAACCGCCTCAACCGGTAAGCCCACTTTGACCAGCAGCTCTTTGACCCACTCTTTACGCTCAGCGGGTGTGCCGATACGGTGAATGATATACGGCTCTTCTAAAATCATCCCGACCGTATGGCGCTGGTTGAGTGATTCCATCGGATCTTGAAAGACAATCTGCATATCGCGGCGCAGCGGACGCATCTCCCGTGCCGACAGCTTGGTGATGTCGCGCCCTGCAAAAAATATCTGTCCTTCGGTCGGCTCGTACAGCTTTAAAATCGTCCGGCCAAGGGTACTTTTGCCGCAACCCGACTCACCGACCAAGCCCAAAGTCTCGCCTTCACACACCGAGAGCGAGACGCCATCGACGGCTTTAACCGTGTAGCCTTTACTAAACAGCTTTTTGCCGGAAACAAAGTGCTGCTTGAGGTTTTCAATACGGAGAACTTCTTTACTCATCCCTGCTTTCCTTAGTTGGTGGCAAACATGCTGGCGTCAATCGGCTTGATATCAATCATCTGCTTGGGCTCGCTGTCCAAACTTGGCATCAGCCCCATCAAACGTTCGGTATACGGGTGCTGCGGGTTATCAAACAGCTCGAAAATTTCCGCTTGTTCTACAATCCGGCCGCCATACATCACCGCCACGTCGTCGCACACTTCGGCAACCACGCCGAGATCGTGCGTGATGAAAATCATCGCCATGCCAGTTTCTTGTTGCAGTTCATTCATCAAGTCGAGAATCGACGCCTGCACCGTCACATCCAGTGCCGTGGTCGGCTCGTCACAAATCAGCACATCTGGTTTACACGCCAGCGCCATGGCGATCATCACACGTTGACGCATCCCGCCCGAGAGATTATGCGGGTACTCATTGAGGCGCTTCTCTGGCATTGGAATACGCACTTTTTTCAGCATCTCTAAGGCATATTCATTGCGTGCCCGTTTGTCGAGCTCAGGGCGATGCAGTTCCAACACTTCAATGATCTGCCGGCCAATGGTATGCACCGGATTGAGCGCCGTCATCGGATCTTGAAAGATGATGGAGATACGATCGCCGCGCATGGCATACATTTCTTGCGCAGGCAGATTGACAAGGTTAGTGCCGCGATAAAGGATTTCACCCTTGACCACTTGACCGTAAGGTTTGGGCAACAGGCCCATAATCGCCATTGAGGTGACGCTTTTGCCACTGCCCGACTCGCCCACTAATCCCAAAGTTCGCCCGGCACGCACATCAAAATTCACCCCGTGCAGCACCTTAACCGGGCCATCATCGGTGGTAAACGAGACCTCTAAATCTCGCACGCTCAAAATCACATCTTGCTGCATGACTACTCCTTACAACTTATAGGTGTCGTCGATAATCGTCACGGGTTCAAAGGTTTTGCCCGATTTAAGCGCTTTTTCCGTCTCTTTTTTAACTTCAGGATCGATCCAGAACGTACCAAAACCGAGTGCGCCACCGGTGCTAAACAAGGTTTCGGTTTTCTTGGTCATCGCTGGCGTCGGGAATTTGAGCCAGCGCCAATATCCCATGCGGATATAGGGCACCATGTAGCCGGGCACGATCACGTTGGCATCGCCGACAATCTGCTGGATCTGCTGCGAGTAGCGATACTTCTTCTCCATATCGAACTCGTTTTTATAGGCCATGATGAGCTCATCAAGCTCCGGGGTGCTGAAGTTAGTGAAGTTATTGGTTTGAGGGCGATTAGCATTGACCGAATGGAAATATTCCCAATACGCAGGCGTCGCAGAGGCGCTCATATCCAAAAACGCCAGTTGATGTTTTTTCTCCAACATATATTTGAATGCGGAAGAGCCATCCACCAGCTTAAGTTCAAACTCCAAACCAGCTTTTTTCGCCTGCTCTTTCAGGTAAGCGATGCGTGGCGTGTGGTGTCCATAGGCGTAGGTAATGGCAAAACTGAGGCGATGACCTTGCTGATTGACGCGGATCCCGTCTGGGCCGATTTGATCAAAACCCGCCGCTTCGAAATAGCGAATCGCTTTCTCTGGATCAAACTCCGGCGCTTTGGCATTGGGCACGTCATACTTACCGTGACCCGTACCCAGTGCGTGTGGCTTACGTGAGTAGTCTCCGCGCGTAATTTTTTCAATCATGCCATCGTAATCGGTGGCGTAACTGATGCCGCGGCGCACGTTGAGATCATCCAACAGCGGCGTGGCGACGTTCATCCATAAACCGCCTGCGCCCTCAGGCAGTTGGCTGTAGCCCCAGAACTTATGAATGTAGCCTTTCTGGTACGACTCGCCGTTGGATTTGTCGTGCCACAACTCAGGTAGCACTAAGGCGAACGAATCCAAATCGCCTTTTTCGAAATGCTTCATCGCGATGTCGTTATCGCGAATAACGTTAATGCGAATTTTTTCCACATTGTAGCGATGTTGATAATACTTGTTGCTGTACCCCCACCAATCTTGCCCAACGTGTTCAAAAGTGACGCTTTTGCCTTTTTTGATGTCGTCCAGAGAGTAGGCGCCGGTAGTTGGCTCGGCTTTGAAGTTGTACTTGCGTACGTAGTTGTCATCAATGCCGTCACCGTTTTCATCTTTGCTCGGGTTAGCATAAAAGTGGGCCGGACGTGGACGCAAGCCCCCTAACGTCTCGAGCAGGTCTTCTGGGTTTCTCTCCTGCTTACTCACCACCATCAAGGTGTGCGCATCGATCTTTTGTACATCGCTCACCACGTTGGTGTAGTACTCGTTATACCAAGGGGCGACCAGATCTTTGGAGCGATAAAACTTGAGCATAAAAACAAAATCGTCGGCGGTGACTGGTTTGCCGTCGGACCATTTGGCTTTGGGATTGAGTTTAAAGTAGACGGTTTTATTGTCGCCCGTCAGCGCCCATTCGTTCGCCAGCGCCGGGATCCAAGCATCGGTGTTGGGGTGACGGTCCAGCAACCCTGGCGTTTCATCGAGTATGTAGTAGCGCAGGCCAGAGTTGGAATCCGGGCCGACGCTGCGCAGCGTTTGCGGAAAGCTCTGCATGTAGGTGCGCAAGGTGCCACCAAATTTCGCTTCGCTTGAAGCAAACAGCGGCTCATCCCAGTTGCTCTGCCAGTTGAGATCCGCTGGCAAAGTGGCGGCGTACAAGCCGCTACTTAACAACGACAAGGTGGCAGCTAACATTGATTTTTTCATTGTGATATCCCTATGAATTCCAGTCCGTTGCCCCATCATATCAGACATAGCGGGTAAACTTCTTCGGATCGAACGCTGCGCGTATCGCTTCTCCGATGAAGGTCACCATCACTAGCACCGCGACAATCGACGCCACAACCGAAGAGACGATCCAAGGCGCATCCAAATTCGATTTCCCCTGCTGCAACAGCTCGCCCCAGCTCGGCGTCGGCGGCATCAGACCTAAACCAAGGTAATCCAAGGCGGTCAGCGCGGTGATGTTGCCAGCAATGGTGAACGGCGCGAGTGTCACGATCATCACCATGGTATTGGGCAGAATGTGGTTAAACAGAATACGTCCGGTCGAAGCACCCAGCGCTCGGGCTGCCATCACATACTCACGCGCCGACTCTCTATAGGTCATGGTGCGCATGTACCAAGTCATGCCCATCCAGCCAAATAGGACGTTAATGCCGACAAACAGGGCAAAGGTTGGCTGCACAATGGAGACTAAAATCATGATGACGTACAAAAACGGCACCATCGACCACACTTCAATCAAGCGTTGCACAAATAGGTCAAACTTGCCGCCCCAATACCCCATGGCGCAACCAACCGTTGTGCCAATCGCGTAGGAGATGATCATCGTCAGCAGCGCAAAGCCCATCGCAGTGCGAAAGCCGTACACCAGACGCGCCAAAATGTCGCGGCCAATCACGTCCGTGCCAAAGTAGTGCTTGCTTTGTGCATCCGGAGCGGTGGGTGGGTAATCGCCAGAAAAATCCTGCTCGTACGGGTTCCAAGGCACCAGCGGCAACAGAACGAAATTATCGCCCCCTTGCTCGGCAAACTGCTTTTGCAGCTCACGGTAGTTGGCTTCGCTGGCTGACTCTTGGCCAAATTCACTGCCCGTGCGCACATCGCTAAACACTGGAAAAAAATACTCGCCTTGGTATTTCACCACCAGCGCTTTGCTGTTGATCAACAGCTCGGCAAACAGTGACAACACCAGCATGATCGACAGCAGCACGAAGGAGTAATAACCCCGTTTGATGGCTTTAAAACTGCGGATTTTCTTTTGCGTTAATGGGCTAAATGTCATCATCGTCTAGGCTCCAAATTTCACACGTGGATCAACCAGAGCGACACAGATATCGGAAATGATGTTGCCAAGCAGCAAGAGTACCGCATTGATCGCCACTATGCCCATCACCACCGGGTAGTCACGCTCAATAATCGACTCATAACCCAGCAGGCCAATGCCGTCGATGTTGAAAATCACTTCAATCAAGAAGGCACCGGTCATAAAAAACAGCAGTGAGTTGCCAAAGTGGCTGGCAATCGGGATCAAACTGTTACGCAGTGCGTGCTTACGTACCGCCGTCTGAAACGGTAAGCCTTTGGCAATCGCGGTGCGGATGTAGTCTGAGGAGAGGTTTTCCATCAGGTTGTTTTTCATCGTCAGCGTTAGGGTGGCGAAATCGCCGATCAAGTAACAGATCAGCGGCAATACCGCATGCCACATCACATCCTGCGCGCGCTCGAAAAAGGTTTCCAGATCGTCAAAGTCTTCGCCGACAAAGCCCCCCATCGGAAACCACTCTAAATGATAAGAGAACAAGGTAATCAGTAGCACGCCGACCACATAGCCGGGCAAGGCATAGCCAACAAAGATCAGTATCGAGGAAGCAGAATCAAACACGGAACCATGTTTGAGCGCCTTGTAATACCCCAAGGGTATCGAGATGAAATAGCTGATAAAAAAGGTCATGCCGCCATAAAACAGCGACACCGGAAGGCGCTCGGCAATCATGTCCCCCA
Organism: Vibrio sp. S234-5; assembly: GCF_000960595.1. NCBI lineage: Bacteria > Pseudomonadati > Pseudomonadota > Gammaproteobacteria > Vibrionales > Vibrionaceae > Vibrio > Vibrio sp. S234-5. Next base: position 105,847 of record NZ_JZAM01000384.1, on the reverse strand, counting down.
CGGGTTCGTAATAGCGAGTAGATTCGCCAAAATCGAACACCGCCAGTTTGCTCAGCCACTCAACGTAGGCTTGCACTACGGGTTTATCCAGGCCGTAAAACGCGTTTAACTCCGCCATCTGTTCATCAGACAGCGCCGAGTTGCCGCCTGCCGTGGTCATCGCCGCGGCGCCATCGCCTTGCGATTGCATTTTCGACAACATGCGTTCAACTGGGCCACCGGGCACAAATCGAGTGATAGCAAAGATAAGGATCGTGATCCCAAGGAAGGTGGGAATCACCAACGCCAGACGGCGTAGAAAATACGACAGCATATACAACTCACTCCATGTCACTGTGCAGAATCGGCAAATAAGGAAAACAATGAAAGCATCCACACCGATGTGTGGAATGAACGATAGACCGCTAAACCTGTCGAAGTGTTCATCCTAAACAGCCTCAATCTCTGGTTTTCGACTCTGGCACCCGATAATCAGCGCCATATTTATATCGAAATCCGCAAAGCTTCAAGTGTTTATCGCCAAAACATGACAAACTACCGACACTCTCAACCTTCTGTATCCCTGCTGGTAAAAAAAATAAAAATCCAGTTTTTTTGCAACTACAGAACATCATTCCGATTGGTTTAGAGCTCTAACACTACATAAAAACGCAAAAATTAAGTATAAAAAGACACCTTTCGCGTGGGCAATGAAACACTATAAATGAGCATGAGCTCTTGTATCAACAGGCGTATCATAATTTGATACCACTCGACTCACCGCAAGCTTATGCTGAGAAAAGCAGCCACCCAATGCAATCAGAGTAATATTCTATAGACAATCGTTTTCCAAGGTAAATTCACCCACTAAACGATCATCAGCAACATATGGCGTTACTGGTTAAGAAAAACACAAAATACACTGTTTTATTGAAATTATTCGTTATCGAATGCGTTTTTTATAGACAATTCTCTCGATAAAAACACTCCATTATAAAATTTTACATATTTTTTACAGCTTACACCCCGCTAATCTCACTGGTTTGACTTCTAAAATCCACATCATGTATATCTGTCGCGCAACGTTAACGAAATATTAACGTCACATTTGGTCATTTTTAGACCACAAAACATAGGAAATAATGAAAACGGAGCAACAAGGATGTACAAAAACACAACAGCCTTATCGGTTGCGATCAGTCTTGCCCTAGGAACAGCATCGCTGTCACCACTCGCTTTCGCAGAAGAGCAGCAAGTCGAGCAACTACAGAAAATGAAAGTCACGGGTTCACGGATCTCAACCACGCAGATGGAAGGTCCGTCACCTGTCACTGTCATCACCAGCAAGGATATTGCGGCAAAAGGATTTAACAGCGCGCAAGATATTCTCAACAGCTTGACGCAAAACACCGGCGGCGCGTTGGCACAAACCAACTCCTTCTCCTTCACGCCTGCGGCCCAGTCGGTCAACCTGCGTGGCCTAGGTGCTTCTCGCACACTGATCCTGATAGACGGTCGTCGTATGCCACAGTATCCGTTGGCAGAGAACGGCGTATCCAACTTCCAAGACATCGGTCAGATCCCGATTGCGGCGATTGAGCGTGTCGAAGTGATGACCGACTCAGGTTCGGCGATCTACGGTTCGGATGCGATTGGTGGGGTGGTCAACTTCATCATGAAGAAAGACTTTGATGGCGTGTCAGTCAAAGCGCGTTACGGCGACGCCACCGAAGGCGGCTATCAAAATGGTCGTGTCGACATCGTCGCGGGTAAAGACATGGACGACACGCGCATTCTGTTTGTCGCCCAGTTAGCCAGCAACGAAATGCTGATGCAAAAAGATCGCAGTTGGGCTGGTGACGACGCTTCCGATCGCTCGGCATTCAGTGGTTACTCAAGCTACGGCGCTAACTTTATCGCCAAAAACGGGCCGAACTTAACTCCTACCGATATCGGTAAGTCCTGTAGTGAAGTTGTTGGTGAGCATGCCATTGTTCTTCCTAATGGTCGCTGTGGCGTCAACCGCGCGGCATACCGCACATTGAAGCCAGAAAATAAACAAGCTGATTTGCTGCTGCGTGGTGAGAAAGATATCGACGATAACTTGACCGCCATGGCGGAAGCACGTTTTAGCTACAAATCCACCGAGTCACTCTTCGAACCCAACCCTTACTCGGTTGAAGTGGACGCGACACACACCGTCAATGGTGTGAACCGCGGCGAAGGGGAATATACTCGCCGTTTGGTCGAATTTGGCCCACGTGAGAGCAATACCGAAGCGACCGCATTTGGTGTGACGGCGGGTCTGACCGGCCTGCTTGCTGATGCCTACGACTGGGAACTGTACGCCAGCTTCTCACAGCAAAACGTCGATACCGACAATCCGGCGGTGTACACCACCATGGATCAAGCGGTGCAAAACGGCGAAATTGACCTGCTGGACACCATCTCAGCGGAAAATGTCGCCAAGTATACTGGTACGTCAAGCAAAGAAGCGTACTCTAAACTGTACTCGATCAACGGATCCATCGCGGGCGAACTGTTTGAAATGCCCGCGGGTATGTCAGGCTTCTCTGTCTACGGCGAATGGAACCGCACCGACTACAACGAAAAAACCGATGCCGTGACTGCCGCAGGCGGCTTCTCTGGCCTTGGCGGTACTTCTGGCGGTGGCGAGCGTGACCAAGTTGGTCTTGGCGCGGAGCTGCTGATCCCGATTCTCGAAGAGTTAGAACTGACTGTGGCTGGCCGCTACGATCACTACTTTGATGATTCTGCCACTGGCGGTGCGTTCACCCCGAAAGTCTCGCTGGCGTATCGTCCAACCGACACTCTCCTGCTGCGTGGTAGCTACGGTTTAGGTTTCCGCGCGCCAGATTTGAAACGTCTTTTTGGCAATGAGACGCGTGGCTTTGGTTCTGGTTTTGACCCAGCACTGTGTGCTTCGGTGGGCGGGACTGGCCCAAATGAGAATATTCCAGAATGTTCGACTCAACACTTTGATACGGTCAACGGTCCAAACCCTGAACTGAAAGAAGAGACCAGTACCAACATCAACCTTGGTTTGGCGTGGGAGCCTGTTGACGATCTGGGTGTAACCGTCGACTGGTATCACATCAAGATGGAAGACGTAGTTGAAGCGCCGAGTTACCAAGACGTGATCAACGATCCGAGCAAATACCCAGGTACGCAAGTAATCCGTAATCCAGACGGCACGATTGATAAAGTAATCTACGGCCCGGTCAACCAAGCGTTTGAAACCCGTTCAGGCATCGACTTGTCGGTCAGCTACGCCTACGACACCAATGATATGGGCTCTTTCTCAAGCAAAGTCTCGGTCACTAAACTGCTCAAAGCGGAATACCAAGAGAGCAGCTCAGAGCCAGTCAAAGACGAGATGGAGTACATGCCAGAGTACACCGCGACCTTGAACCTAGGCTGGGCGTATCAAGATGTCAACGTCAACCTGTTTGGTAAATACCGTGATGAAATGTGTTCTGGCTACGCCAACGACTACTACTTCAAAAGTTGTGACGCCGCCAAGAAAGCAGGCTACGAAACCAAGATTTCGAGCATGACCACTTGGAATCTAACCACCTCGTATCAGTTTAACGAAAGTGGCCGTGTGACCTTGGGCATCATCAACCTGTTCGACAAAGAACCGCCAAAGGATCCATTGAGCGACACTTCACCGTTTTACGCGGATGAATACGATGATCCGATTGGCCGTCAGGTCTACGTAGAAGCGTCTTACGACTTCTAATCGGACTCACCCATTTGGCGCGGGAGTTTTCCGCGCCCTTTTCGACTGACAAAACACGAAAGGATGCAACCATGACGTTAAAGGAATTTGGCGTAAGTGCACTCACCGCCGCGATGCTGACCGTAAGTGGCAGCGCGTTGGCCGCTGATTCAGGCAGCGTAATTTCCACCCAAGCGGGTAGCAACAAAGCCGCACAAGCCTCACAACAGAAAATCGACGGCTACGCCGACAACACCGAAGCGATGCTGGCAGAGTACAAAGCCATCATGCGCCAAGTCGACAGCATGAAAGTCTACAACGAGCAGATCAACCGCATGGTTCAATCGCAGCAAAGCGAACTAGACTCGCTCAATCGACAGATCGCCCAGATTGATCAAACCGCGATGGAAGTGGTGCCTCTGACCCTCAAGATGATCGACGCACTGGACGATTTCGTCACGCTTGATCTGCCTTTCCAAAGCAAAGAGCGTCGCAAGCGCATCAACGAATTGCGTGAATTGATGGACCGCGCCGACGTCACCACCTCGGAAAAATTCCGTAAAGTGATGGAAGCGTACCAAATAGAAGAGGGCTTCTCACGCTCAATTGAATCTTACAAAGCCAGCCTTGATCGCGGCGGCGAAGTGGTGACTTACGACTTCCTACGCATTGGCCGCACCGCGCTTTTGTTCCAATCTCCAGACGGCATTGAAACCGGCATGTGGAACCAACAGACCCGCCAATGGGAACAACTGCCGGAAAGCTACCGCCTTGCGGTTCAGCAAGGGATCCGTATTGCTAAGAAACAGGCGCCACCATCACTGATCAAACTGCCTGTCTACGCTGGGGAGAATAAATAATGAAAGGATTCAAAACCGTCGCCGCGGCCCTATTGTCAAGCTTACTCGTGGCGGGAGCCGCGCACGCTGACAGCACCAAATCACTCAACGATCTGCTCAAAGAGGTAAAATCGGAAAGCATCGTTGAATCAAAAGAAAACAAAGCGCGCGAGCAAGCTTTTCTGGCCGATCGCAACCAACAAGCCGAGTTGCTCAAGCAAGCCAAAGCGCAGCTCAAAGCTGAAACGGCACTGGGCGAACAGCTCAAAGTCACTTTTGACAACAACGACAAAAAACTCACTGAACTGAGCGAAACGCTGCGTCAGCGCTCAGGCACACTGGGTGAAATGTTTGGCGTGGTGCGCCAATACGCGGGCGAGTTCAAGGGGCTGTTTAATGCCTCGCAAAACGCGGTGCAGTTTCCTGCGCGCGACGCTTTGCTGACCAAGCTAGCCGAAAGTAAAGAGTTGCCTTCCACCGAAGAGCTCGAAGCGTTCTGGCATACCATTTTGCAGCAGATCATCATCTCCGGTGAAACCTCAACCACCCCGGCTACCGTGGTGTACGGCGAAGGCAACGAAGCGGTGCGTGATGTCACTTTAGTCGGCGAATTTAACGCGATTGCCGATGGCAAATACGTTACCTACGTGCCGCAAACCGGCAAATTCGAAGAGCTCTCTCGTCAGCCCGGCGCCAACATCACTGGTCTGGTCGCCGGATTTGAACAAGCCTCTTCCAACTACGAGCCGCTGTTTATTGACCCTTCACGCGGCGTGATCCTTTCACTGTTGGTACAAAGCCCAACCGTTCAAGAACGCATCGAGCAAGGTGGCATCGTCGGTTACGTGATCCTCGCCATGGGCGTGATTGGCGCTCTCATCGCCCTCTTCTCTTACCTGCGCCTGCTGGTATTGGGTGGCAAAATGCGTCGCCAAGCGAAGTCGGATGCAGTGATCCCAGGCAACCCGCTCGGTGAAGTGATCCAAGCTTACCAAGAACACCAAGGGGATAACCTCGAAGATCTGGAAGCCAAGCTAGACGAAATCATTTTGCGCAACGCACCACGAATCGAACGCTTTATCGGCTCCATCAAGCTGTTCGCCTCCGTCGCACCGCTGCTTGGCCTGCTGGGTACCGTCATGGGCATGATCGGCACTTTCCAAGCCATCACGCTGTTTGGTACTGGCGATCCAAAACTGATGGCGGGCGGTATTTCCGAAGCGCTGGTCACCACCATGCTCGGTCTGGTTGTCGCCATTCCACTGCTGTTCCTCTACACCCTAGTGCACAGCAAAGGGCGTCGTCTGGTACAGATGCTGGAAGAGCAAAGCGCTGGCTTCATCGCGCGCTATCAGGAAAGACTGCACGCGGAGCAGCGCTAAGGAGGCGCCATGTGGTGGTTAATTGAAGAGTTAGACTCCATCAGACGATTCTTGGGCATGGGTGGCGATGTATTGGTCGCTATCTTTGTCCTCAGTTTCATGCTGTGGGTCGTGCTGCTTGAGCGCTGGTTCTACTTCGTTGCCGTGGCTCCACGGGCGATGAGAAAAGCCGTCACGCTCTGGTCAGGACGTGAAGAGCATACAAGCTGGAACGCCAAAATGATCCGTCAGGAGATTGTCTCCAAACAGGACATCGAAAACAAAAAAGGGCTGCCGATCATCAAAGTGCTGATCGCCCTCTGTCCGCTACTTGGCCTGCTTGGCACGGTGGTGGGCATGATTCAGGTTTTCGACATTTTGGCCATCGTCGGTACAGGAAGCCCTCGTGCTATGGCATCGGGGATCTCAAAGGCAACCATTCCAACCCTTGCGGGCATGGTGGCGTCGTTATCCGGACTGTTTTTCAGTACACGTCTGGATCACTTAGCCAAAGTCACCACGCAAAAGCTGGAAGACAAGCTCAAACACATTGCCTAGTGCAGGGCGCCATGGCCGCGAACAACGCGCGAAGGCACCTGTGCTCATAAACGGAATTAGAGGTATAGGTCATGAAAAGACGCTATAGCAACGACAACAGCGATGAGATGGCGATCGATATGACGCCGATGCTCGACATCGTTTTCATCATGTTGATCTTCTTTATTGTTACTACATCCTTTGTTAAAGAGGCGGGGATTGATGTCAATCGCCCCAGCGCCAACTCAGCGCAAACGGTCAAAAAAGGCAACATCATGGTCGCGGTCGGCGCGGCGGGCGATGTCTGGATTGACAAACGTCGCGTTGAAGTCGATGCGGTGCGCGCCAACGTCGAACGTCTGCGTGCCGAAAGCCCAGATGGCGCGGTGGTCATCCAAGCGGACGAAGAAGCCAACGCGGGCGTGGTGGTGAAAGTGATGGACCAGATAAGAATGGCCGGTGTGGCAAACATCTCGATTGCCGCGACCAACAAGGATTAAGCCTATGCGTTATCTGGCCTCCATTGCACTGGCGCTCGTTGTCTCCCTCGGACTCTTCTGGGGGATGGACAAGCTGGTAAATAAAGAGCGCCACGAGCTGGCGTCGAATGACGATCTGCGCATGGTCGATTTCATTCGCGTCAAACCCGAAGAAAAAGTACAGGAGAAAAAACGCGAACTGCCGAAACCGCCACCACCGAAACGCCCGCCGCCACCGCCAGAAATGAAGGTGACGTCGACGGTCAAGCCGGTGATGGAACAGATCCCGATGGATATGCCTAAGCTCGATCTTCCGGTGAATGTCACTGGCGGTTCGATTCTTGGCCACTACTCACAAGGGGGCGGTTCGCAAATCGCGGGCAACAGCGGCCCAGTACCCAGAGCAACCTTCCAACCGCAAATGCCGCGTAAAGCCGCCAAAGCGGGCTTGGAAAAAGGCAAGGTATTGCTGGAATTCACCGTCAACGAACATGGCGCAGTGGAAGACATCAAGATCCTCGAAGAAGATCCACGCCGTCTCGATTTAGGCAAAGAGGCACGTAAAACCGTCGCCAAATGGACCTTCACGCCGAAAATGGTCGATGGCAAAGCCGTCAGCTCACGCATGGCGCAAGAGATCGAGTTCTCAATCAACTAAGGAGTCCACCATGATGAAATCCTTCACCAGTGTGCTGGCTTCTGTGACCTTAGTGGCGGGTGCAGCGCTTGCACCCGCTCAGGCAAAAGAAGCGCCGCAGCTGACCGATCGCACCTTCCGCATTGTCAATAAAGTGCAGGAGCTGATCGCCACCGAAAAATACCCAGCGGCACTGGAAAAACTCACCGACACGCTAGAGGGTACCACCAAGCAGTACGACCGCGCGGTGCTACTACAACAAACCGGCTTTTTGTACTCGCTGCAAAGTGACTACACTAATGCGGCAAAGTATTTTGCTGAGTCGCTTAAGCTTGATGCCTTGCCAGTGCCCGTGGCGCAGCAAGTGCGCTACAGCTTAGCCCAGTTGTATTTAGCCGAGGATAAGTACGCGCAATCGGTCGAGACGATGAAAGCTTGGTTTGAGATCGGTAAAACCAGCGATGAAAAACCGCAAGCACACGCTTACATCACCTTAGCCAGTGCCTATGTGCAGATGGACGACTACAAAAACGCCATCGCACCGCTCAAGCAAGCGATCAGCATGAGCAAAAACCCAAGCGAGACTTGGTATATGTTGCTGATGGCCTCGTATCACGAGCTGGGGCAACTGAACGAGGTGGCGGCGGTGCTCAAAACCTTAACCACCCTCTATCCGCAGAAAAAGCGTTACTGGATGCAACTCTCTGGCACCTACCAAGAGCTGAATCAAGATCGCAATGCGTTGGCCGCGTTGGAAATGGCGTACAAGCAAGCCTTGTTTGAAGAAGAGAAAGAGTACCTACGCTTGGTGAACTTTCTCGCCTATCAAAACATCCCTTATCGCGCCGCAAAAGTGCTGCAAAGCGAGATGGAGAAAGGCAACATCACCCGCAATCAGGAAAACCTCGATCGCCTAGCCAGCTTCTGGCAACAAGCGAAAGAGCTGGACAAAGCGATCAGCGCATATCAAGAGGCGTATGCGCTCGCGCCAACGGCCAACAGCCAGATCCGCATTGCGCGCTTGATGTTACAAAACAAACAGTACGCCAGCATTACCGGGTTTACTCAGCAACTGGCCGCCGACGCCAAAGCAGAGCAGAAAGCGGAACTCGATTATGTGCGCGGCATGGCCTACTTCGAAATGAACGACGCGCTCAATGCGCTGCGCTCAATGAAAAGTGCCGCCGAGTCAGAGAAGATGCGCCAAGTGGTTAACCCTTGGATCACTTATCTGGCCAGCCAAGGATAACTTAAATACCCGGCCCAAGCCTTGCGGCGAAGGCCGAGTATTGAGGTTTAGTGTGAGTCAGTCGCACGTCTGGGGAAGCTTGTCTTCCCCTTTTTTCTCCCGACGGAGCGCTTTTCGCGCACAATCAGACGCACCAATATCAACTGGCAACCGATAGCGGATCGTGATACTCTTCGCCTCCATTTTTCTGGCCTAAAAGTAACCAATCGGTCACTCTGCTAGGCTGGTGCTATCTTTATTTATAGCCGATTTTCCCGATCAGCTTTCAATCCAACCAAATGTGGACCAAAACAGATGGGTAAAGGTACTCTTTATATCGTTTCCGCCCCAAGCGGCGCAGGTAAATCAAGCTTAATCTCCGCGATGTTGGAAAAGAACCCAACCTACGCGATGAAAGTCTCAGTCTCGCACACCACGCGTGGCATGCGTCCTGGCGAGCAAGATGGCGTGCACTACCATTTTGTGGAAAAAGAGCACTTTGAAGCGCTGATCGAACAAGGGGAATTTCTGGAGTACGCCGAAGTGTTTGGTAACTACTACGGCACCTCTCGCGTTTGGATCGAACGCACGCTCGACAAAGGCATCGACGTCTTTCTCGACATCGACTGGCAAGGCGCACGGCAAATTCGCACCCAGATGCCAGAAGCCAAAAGCATCTTTATTCTGCCGCCTTCCAACGGCGAGCTGGAAAGACGCTTGAATACCCGCGGCCAAGACAGCGAAGCGGTGATAGCCAAACGCATGGCTGAGGCAAAATCAGAAATTTCCCACTACAACGAATACGACTATTTGATCGTCAACGATGATTTCGATACTGCTTTGGTGGATTTTAAAGCTATCCTTCGGGCAGAAAGATTGAAGCAAGACAAACAAGCTGCTAAATATAGCGGTATGCTTGAAGCGCTTTTAGCGGAATAAGCCCCCGTTCTTGGTGTTCCGGTGCGACCCCATGGGTAGAAACTGGACACTAGGAACGGAGAGCTTGTATACTTTCTCGTCATTCAAAATTTAGTTAACTAATCTGGAGTTCTCATGGCACGCGTAACTGTTCAAGACGCTGTTGAAAAAGTTGGCAACCGTTTCGACCTAGTTCTGATTGCGGCTCGCCGCGCTCGTCAAATACAAACTGGCGGTAAAGATTCACTGGTGCCGGAAGAGAATGATAAAACCACCGTTATCGCCCTGCGCGAAATCGAAGAAGGTCTTATCACAAAAGAAGTTCTAGATGCCCGCGAGCGTCAAGAGCAACAAGAACAAGAAGCAGCAGAACTGGCGGCGGTTAGCAGCATCGCTCACAACCGTTAATTCCGCGTTTAGCAACACAACCTTCCGGGCCCATAATTTGTATCTATTCGATAGCCTCAAAGACGTTGCCCAAGAATATCTTACAGAGCCTCAAATCGAGGCTCTGCGTCAATCTTATGTGGTAGCGAGAGATGCCCATGAAGGGCAAACCCGCTCTAGCGGTGAACCTTATATCATCCACCCCGTCGCTGTGGCGCGAATTTTGGCCGAAATGCGTCTGGATCTCGAAACGTTGCAAGCGGCGTTGCTGCACGATGTGATCGAAGATTGCGATGTCAGCAAAGAAAATCTTGAAACCCAATTTGGCCAAGCCGTGGCCGAACTGGTGGATGGGGTTTCTAAGCTGGATAAGCTTAAATTTCGCGATCGCAAAGAGGCTCAAGCCGAGAACTTTCGCAAGATGGTTCTGGCCATGGTGCAGGATATCCGCGTCATTCTGATCAAACTGGCGGACCGCACCCACAATATGCGCACGCTTGGCGCCCTTCGCCCAGACAAAAAACGTCGTATTGCTCGAGAAACACTGGAAATCTACGCCCCACTGGCCCACCGATTGGGCATTCACAACATCAAAACCGAGCTGGAAGAGCTGGGGTTTGAAGCCTTGTACCCGAACCGCTATCGCGTACTGAAAGAAGTGGTCAAATCGGCGCGTGGCAATCGTAAAGAGATGATCCAGCGCATTCACAGCGAAATTGAAGGCCGGCTGCAAGATGCTGGGCTCAACGCGCGTGTGCTCGGTCGTGAGAAGAACCTGTTCTCCATCTACAACAAGATGAAAACCAAAGAGCAGCGCTTTCACACCATTATGGACATCTACGCGTTTCGCGTGGTGGTCGACACCGCTGACACCTGCTATCGCGTGCTCGGTCATGTGCATAGCCTGTACAAACCCCGCCCAGGCCGGATGAAAGATTACATCGCCGTTCCCAAAGCCAACGGCTACCAGTCGCTGCACACCTCCATGGTTGGCCCACACGGCGTGCCTGTTGAAGTGCAAATCCGCACCGAAGACATGGATCAGATGGCGGATAAAGGGGTCGCGGCGCATTGGTCTTACAAAGGCAACGGCGATCGCACCGGCACCACCGCACAAGTCAAAGCGCAGCGCTGGATGCAAAGCCTGCTTGAGCTGCAGCAAAGCGCGGGCAACTCTTTTGAATTTATCGAAAACGTCAAATCGGATCTTTTCCCGGATGAGATTTACGTTTTTACGCCGAAAGGTCGCATCGTCGAGCTGCCAGTGGGCGCCACCGCGGTGGACTTCGCCTATGCGGTGCACACCGATGTCGGCAACACCTGCGTTGGCGCACGCGTCGATCGCAATCCGTACCCGCTGAGCAAAGCGCTGAAAAACGGCCAGACGATTGAGATCATCAGTGCGCCGGGGGCAAGACCCAACGCCGCTTGGCTCAACTATGTGGTGACTTCCCGTGCTCGCACTAAGATTCGCCAAGTGCTGAAAACCATGCGCCGTGAAGAGTCGATCACCTTAGGTCGCCGCCTGCTCAATCACGCTTTGGGTGAGCACTCACTCAGTGACATCAGCCCGGAAAATATGGAGCACGTGTTGAGCGATCTGAAAATCGCCTCTCTCGACGACTTGCTGGCCGCGATTGGCCTTGGCGAGCGCATGAGCATCGTGATTGCCCGCCGCCTACTGGGGGATGCCGATGAGCTGACCGAAGTCGCGACGCCGGAAGGCAAGCCGAAGAAGAAGCTGCCGATTCGTGGCTCGGAAGGATTATTGCTGACCTTCGCCAACTGTTGTCATCCGATCCCGGACGACTCGATCATCGCCCATGTCTCACCGGGGCGTGGCTTGGTGGTGCACCGCGAGACGTGTCCAAACGTACGCGGCTATCAACGCGAACCGGATAAGTACATGGCGGTCGCTTGGTCAGAGGATTACGATCAAGAGTTCATCGCCGAGCTGAAAGTGGACATGCAAAACCACCAAGGCGCGTTGGCCGAGCTGACCAATGTGATCTCGAAAACCGGTTCCAACATTCATGGCCTCTCGACAGAAGAGCGCGATGGCCGTTTGTACACCGTGACCGTGTTGCTGACCACGAAAGATCGTATCCACTTAGCCGGAATTATGAAGAAAATCCGCGTGATGCCTTCATGTTCGCGAGTGCGTCGAAGAAAGAACTGATCAACAAAGCGGCTCAACTCATGGCCCTTGAAATCCCGATTTCAAGGGCTTTTTATTTTATCCAACCATCGTCTATCGCATGAATTTAGAACGCTACCAAAAAATCCAGCAGGTGCTCAAAGCGCGCCAAACCGACCTCACCCTCTGCCTTGAAGAAGTGCACAAACCCAATAACGTCTCGGCGATTATCCGCTCGGCCGATGCCACTGGCCTGCACAAAGTGCACGCTGTGTGGCCAACCGAACAGATGAAAACACTGAAAAATACCTCGGCGGGCGCGCGTAACTGGATCGAAGTCGATACCCACGATTCCATCGCCGACGCCATTGGCGAACTGAAAGCGCAAGGCATGCAGGTGCTGGTGACTAATCTTTCCGAGACGGCGGTGGATTTTCGCCAAATCGACTACACCAAACCAACCGCGATTATTCTCGGCAGCGAAAAAATCGGCGTGTCCGAGCAAGCCAAAGCGCTCGCCGATCAAGATATCATCATCCCGATGGTTGGTATGGTGCAATCGCTCAACGTATCGGTGGCGTGCGCAGTGATCCTGTATGAAGCGCAGCGCCAACGCGAAGCCGCTGGAATGTATCAGCGCGAGACCAGTAGCATCGATGCACAGACGATCAACCGCATCCTATTTGAACGCGGCCATCCGGTGCTGGCGAAAGTCGCCAAGCGCAAAGGGCTCGCGTATCCAGCACTTGATGATACAGGCCAAATCGTCGCTGATGAGCAGTGGTGGGCCGAGATGCAAAGAAGGTAGGTGTTATCTAGTTTTCTAGTTTGCTAGATTCCTAGTTTCCTAGTTTCCTAGTTTCTAAAACATATTTTCCCTGTACAAAAACACAGCCAGATGGTTAACATAACGCTATGTTTATCATTTCCTTGAGGCCGTTATGTCTGCGCAACTGTTATCTGCCATCCCGCTAACCTCACTCAGTGGCGTGGGTGCGAAAGTGGCGGAAAAACTGGAGAAAGTCGGTTTGCGCACGGTGCAGGATCTGCTGTTTCACCTGCCGCTGCGCTATGAAGATCGCACCCGTATTTACCCGATCGTCAAACTGCACGCCGGGCTGTGGGCCGCGGTACAAGGCAAAGTGATGCAGGTCGACACCCTGTTTGGCAAACGCAAAATGCTCACGGTGAAAATCAGCGATGGCAACGGCACCATCACCCTGCGATTTTTTAACTTCACCGCGGCGATGAAAAACAACTTTAGTGACGGTAAGTTAGTACACGCTTATGGCGAGATAAAGCGCGGCAATATGGGGCTGGAAATTGTCCATCCTGATTACAAATTTTTCGCCCCCGCGCAAAAGCCCGATGTGGAACAAAGCCTCACGCCCGTTTACCCCACTACCGATGGCTTAAGGCAAATCACCTTACGCAATTTAACCGAGCAAGCGCTGGCGCTGCTCGACAAAAGCGCGGTCAGCGAACTGCTGCCACCCGGTCTGTACGATCAGCAATTGACGCTCAGCCAAGCGCTGCACATCATCCATCGCCCGCCGCCATCCATCGACTTAGAGCAGTTTGACCAAGGGAAACATCCGGCGCAAATTCGCCTCATTATGGAAGAGCTACTGGCACAAAATCTCTCGATGCTGGCGGTGCGTAGTAAAGGGCAACAAGATGTCGCTCTGCCGCTCGCCCCAGTCGACAACCTCAAAAACCAGTTATTAGCGCAACTGCCTTTTTCACCGACTAAGGCACAAGCGCGGGTGGTGCGCGAAATTGAGGTGGACTTAGAGAAAAACCACCCGATGATGCGCTTAGTGCAAGGCGATGTCGGCTCCGGCAAAACCTTAGTTGCCGCGCTCGCCGCTGTGCGCGCGATCGAGCACGGCTACCAAGTCGCGCTGATGGCGCCGACCGAACTGCTCGCCGAGCAGCACGCCATCAACTTTGCCAACTGGTTTGCTGCTATGGGGATCCAAGTTGGCTGGCTGGCGGGCAAGCTCAAAGGCAAAGCCCGTGAGAGCGAGTTGGCGCGCATTGCCAGCGGTGAAGCGCAGATGGTGGTCGGCACGCACGCATTGTTCCAAGAACAGGTGGCGTTTCATCACCTTGCCTTAGTTATCATCGACGAGCAGCACCGCTTTGGTGTTCACCAGCGTTTGGAGCTGCGCGAAAAAGGCGCTAAGCAAGGAGCATATCCGCACCAGTTGATCATGACCGCGACCCCGATTCCGCGCACGCTCGCCATGACGGCTTACGCCGATTTGGAAACCTCGGTGATCGACGAGCTGCCGCCCGGACGCACGCCGATCCAAACCGTGGCGATTCCTGATACCAAGCGCGACGACATCGTTGAACGCATTCGCCATGCCTGTCTCCAGGAAGGCAAACAGGCGTATTGGGTTTGTACTTTAATTGATGAATCGGAAGTGCTGGAAGCGCAAGCGGCGGCCGATACCGCCGAAGAGCTGCAACGAAAACTGCCCGAAGTGAAAATCGGCTTGGTGCATGGACGGATGAAACCAGCCGACAAGCAAGCGGTGATGAACGCTTTTAAAAACAATGAGCTGAACCTGCTGGTCGCCACCACGGTCATTGAAGTTGGCGTGGACGTGCCAAACGCCAGCCTGATGATCATTGAAAACCCCGAACGCCTTGGCTTGGCGCAGCTACATCAGCTGCGCGGACGCGTTGGTCGAGGCTCGGTCGCCAGCCACTGCGTGTTGCTGTATCACGCGCCGCTGTCCAAAACCGCGCAAAAACGCCTTGGCGTACTGCGCGAAAGCAACGATGGCTTTGTCATTGCCCAGCGCGACTTGGAAATTCGCGGCCCCGGTGAGCTGCTTGGCACCAAGCAAACCGGCATCGCCGAGTTTAAAATTGCCGATCTGGTGCGCGATCAACGGCTTATCCCAGAGGTGCAACGCGCCGCCCGCTTTATTCATCAGCAATATCCGCAAAATGCCGCCGCGATCATCGAGCGCTGGCTGGGTGAGCGCGACGTTTACGCCAAAGCCTAATCGTGCTTTGGCGTGCCTGCGTATTTGCCCAACCACCGAGGCAAACGATTGCTTTTTAAAATGATCGCCCTATAATGCCGCTCAAAATTTGTGATCTCACACACCTCCAAACCGAACTGATTTCTGAGTAACAGCAATCACAGAGCACGTGATCAGTTCCACTTAGCCTCCCATTCAGCGAGCGCTAAGCTTTTGATAAAATTAGGAAGCAAGATGACAACGCCACACAACACGCGTAAACACGATTTAGTTTATCAACTCAATGACCGTCCACCACTGCCACAAACTCTGTTCGCCGCCTTGCAACATTTGCTGGCGATGTTCGTTGCCGTGATCACGCCGTCGCTGATTATTTGTCAGGCCCTTGGCGTCTCTGCCGAGCAGACTAACACCATCATCAGCATGTCGCTGTTTGCCTCTGGCCTCTCCTCTTTTATTCAAATCCGCACCTTTGGCCCAATTGGCTCGGGCTTACTCTCGGTACAAGGCACCAGCTTTAACTTCCTTGGCCCAATCATCGCTGCGGGCCTCTCTTTGAAAGCAGGCGGGGCGAACGTGGAAACCATGATGGCGGCGATTTTTGGCACCATTTTAGTCGCCTCCTTTGCGGAAATTTTGCTATCACGCGTGTTGGAATACGCACGCCGCGTGATCACGCCATTGGTTTCGGGCATTGTGGTGACTCTGATTGGTTTAACTCTGATCCAAGTCGGTTTGGTGTCGATGGGCGGCGGCTATGCAGCGCTGAGCGATGGCACTTTTGGTAGCCTAGACAAACTGGCGCTGGCCGGCACCGTGCTTGGTTTGATTGTGCTGCTTAACCGCGCGAAAAACCCTTACATCCGCGTTGCATCGATCGTGATCGCGATGTTTGTCGGCTATCTGATGGCCTACGTTATGGGCATGGTCAACACCCATCAACAGGCAGAAACCGACCTGATTGCCCTGCCCATTCCGATGCAGTTTGGCCTGAGTTTCGACTGGTCACTGTTCATTCCTCTGGTGCTGATTTTCTTTATCACGGCACTGGAAGCGATCGGCGACATCACCGCCACCTCGGAAGTTTCTGGTGAGCCAGTCAAAGGCCCAGTGTACATGAAGCGCATCAAAGGCGGCGTACTGGCCGATGGCCTTAACTCGGCGCTGGCGGCGGTGTTTAACAGCTTCCCCAACTCGACGTTTAGCCAAAACAACGGCGTGATCTTGCTGACGGGCGTAGCCAGCCGTTATGTGGGTTATTTTATTGCCGGCATGTTGGTGCTGCTGGGGCTGTTTCCGGGCGTAGCCAGCTTTGTGCAGTTGATCCCTGAACCGGTTCTCGGCGGCGCGACCATTGTGATGTTCGGCACCATTGCCGCGGCTGGGGTGCGCATCATCTCTCGCGTCGACCTTGATCGCCGCGCAATCCTGATCATGGCGCTGTCGTTCTCGATGGGCTTGGGCATCGCGCAGAAACCGGAAATCCTGCAATTTATGCCGGACTTCATTAAGAGTATTTTCTCCTCAGGCGTCGCGGCTGGCGGTATCACTGCGATTGTGCTCAATCTGCTGCTACCAGAGAAATTGCGCGACGACGAAGAGAGCGAGCAAGCACAAAGCGCGACCCAAGCGCAGTAACCAAATCACCGTAAAAAACAGGGTTGCCATTGGCAACCCTGTTTTGTGGTTAATTAGCTAATTCGCTTAACGCGTCGGGAAACTGATTTGCACTTTCAGCCCGCCTTCGCTGCGGTTATTGACCACCACCGAGCCGTGGTGCTGGCTGACAATGCGCTTGACAATCGCCAGTCCAAGCCCCGTCCCCTCGCTGCCGCGCGCCGTATCGCCGCGAGTAAAGGGTTGAAACAACTTCGCCACTTGCGATTTGTCGATCCCCGGGCCGTTATCTTCCACACAGATCCACACCAGCTTGTTGTCGGCGGTCATGCCGGTGCTGACTTTCACCCAGCCGTTGCCGTAGCGCAGCGCGTTGACCACCAAGTTGCTGATCGCACGCTTAATCGCAATCGGATTGCCAAACGCATCACGCACCGTCGGCTGAAAAGCGGTTTCGATCGCCACTTCGTAGCCCCCTTCGGCGCTGGCGACATCGCCGGCGATGGTGTTGATGTCGACTTGGGTGAAAGATTGCGCGTTGACCGGTTTTAGATAGTCCATAAACTGACTGATGATCTCATTGCACTCTTCGGTGTCGCTGATGATCCCTTCGGCGAGATAACTCTCTTCTGGCGACATCATCTCCGTCGCGAGTCGAATACGCGTTAGTGGCGTGCGCAAATCGTGGCTGATGCCCGCCATCAACAGCGCGCGGTCCGCTTCCAACTCTTGAATACCACGAGACATCTGGTTGAAAGCCCGTGTCACCGCGCGAATTTCCGTTGCGCCTTTCTCCGGCAGTGGCGGCGGAATTTCCCCACGACCCACCTCTTTGGCGGCTTTTTCCAGCGCAATCAAAGGGCGGTTTTGCAAACGAATAAACAGCCAGCCACCCGCGACAATCAGCAGCGCCACAATCAAGCTGTTGCGAAACAGCGGCGCAAAATCTTCCTCTTGCAGCTCCGAGAGCGGAATGCGGATCAGCGACCCGGGCATGGCTTCGATTTTCATCCACAAAATATAACTTTCACTGCCCAGCAAGAGACGCACTTCGGTTGCCGAACCGAGTTCTTGACTCATCTCTTCACTCATCAGCTCAATCGACATCGCATGGTCAAACTCTTTCGCCTGTTCGCTATCTTCTCTGTGCACCGTCACGCCAAGCTGCTCAAGCACTTGACGGCGCAGCGGCTCGTTGGCGTGCAGATCGCCGCTGTCATCCAGCACTAAGTTGAGCTCGTGGGCGAGAATTTTGTTGAACTGCTGCAAACTGGGCAACAAAGCGTAGTTAAACACCGCGTAATAGGAGAAAACTTGGCTGGCCAGCAGCAAAGTGACAAAGATGAGGATCGATTGAGTAAAGGAACTGCGAATTCGCATGACAAGCCTCGGCAAATGAAACGTCAATAAACGACAATCCCTGGGCAAAGCCAGGGACTGTGGAGTGAATTATGTCGCGCTTTAGGCCTGTTTGCCATCAGGGACAAACACATAACCCAAGCCCCACACGGTTTGAATGTAACGCGGTTTGCTTGGGTCTTCTTCTAACATGCGGCGTAAACGGGAGATTTGTACGTCGATGGAACGCTCCATCGCGGAATACTCACGGCCACGCGCCATGTTCATCAGTTTATCGCGCGACATCGGCTCACGCGCATTGGTCACCAGCGATTTCAGCACGGCAAACTCACCGGAAGTGAGCGGCATTGGCTCATCGCCACGAAACATCTCTCGCGTGCCAAGGTTTAAGCGAAACTCACCAAATTCGACGATTTTCTCTTCCGAGCTGGGTGCGCCCGGCAGTTCGATGATTTGGCGACGCAGCACCGCTTTGATGCGAGCCAAGAGCTCACGTGGGTTAAACGGTTTCGGTAGATAGTCATCCGCGCCCACTTCGAGGCCGACAATACGGTCTACTTCGTCGCCTTTGGCGGTCAGCATTAAAATAGGCAGCATGTTGTTGGCATTACGCAGACGACGGCAAATCGACAAGCCATCTTCGCCCGGCAGCATGAGATCCAGCACCATCAGGTGGAAGTTTTCGCGCGTCAGTAGGCGATCCATCTGCTCTCCGTTGGCGACACTACGCACTTGGAAACCTTGCTCAGAAAGGTAACGCTCTAAGAGCGCCCGTAAGCGAGCATCGTCATCGACCACCAAAATCTTATAATTTTCTTGCATCTGTCTGTCCACCTATCTGCAAAATCGCCACCCAATTCGGCCGAGTAAAATGTAACACCAATCATAGTTTGATGGCGCAAAGAATTGTTAATCTTTATTACTTTTTTAGCTTATGCGCCCTGAGGTTGCAACGCTCCTCATCACGAATGGTTGAGATAAAACAAACCCGCACAAGGCGGGTTTGATATCTCCACTAAGATAGCGTTAGTTACATGGTCCCACTAACTGCCAAGGACCACCTTGATCGGGTCTATCGTTGTTGGTCCACCATTTTGCTTGGTAGATGTTTCCTTGATAAACCGCTTGATCGCCGCCAACATACACTTGTCCTGCAACCCAGTTGACAGGACATGCACTACCTGGTTCAAAACTCACCACCAATGTTTGATTCGCGGCTAAAGATGGGAATGTAAAGCTGCTCGCCACAGGTTGATTCACACCGTTAACTATGATGCTGCTGACCTTATAGCCTGAGTCAGCAACGAAGTTCACTGTAAAGTCAGCGCCACCTCGTGCTGAGATGACACCACCTGCATCTGGCGCTGGCGAAATCACCCCACCCATTCCATTCACTGACGCTGTGATTTGGTAGACAACCGGAATATCTGTTGTCACTTCATTGAAGCTTCCGGTGAAGCCAGCAAAATTGCTTGCCGTCAGTGCTGACAACTGAGTGTTCTTGAGCACTAAGCTTTTCTTGTTGCCTTGGGCGAACGGATCTAACAGGGTTAGTACTGTATCACTCCCTACCTGAGTCAGTTTAACCGCATTGAACGGAATCGCTTCGTTACTTGCTGTTGTGATCACCGTTTTCGCGGGGTAGAAGTTGTTCACCACCATCTGAACATTCCATCCCCAGCTTACGCTGTTGAGTGGAACAATATAACCAAGACGATCGTACCCACCTGTCACGTTAACAAACATCTCTGGATTGATGTCCGCTAGCGTTAAACCAACCAACTCATAGGATGCGTAGATGCCGCCATCTTCCGCTTGCGGTCCTATCACCACTGACGTTGCGGTTTCGTACGCTTTCAAATGTTTAAAACCAATACCAGCAGAGCCTTCAATCTTGTCGACCAGAGGGTCAAAACCAGTGACCACTTTTTTGCCTGAATTCCATGCCAGTCTGTAGATATCCGATTTTGCAATCACCGCAGCTGGATTCGCTTGAACCTCAGCGGCATTCACGCCTGAAAGCAGCACAGTTTGCCCTGAGAACTGCAGTTCAGTGCCGCCTGCGACTGATGCGACAACCAAGCCAGCCAGAGGGTCTGTTGCCTGCCATCCTCGCAGGATGATTTTGTCTTCACCGACGGTAAAATCAGAAATTGTGGTGTTGCTGCCCAGTTGCTCATTGAGCAGCACTTGGTCAACACCCCCACCCGTAATCACGATATCGTTGCCCAAGCCCGCAGACAGCACTTCATTGTATTGCGAACCTTCAATCACATCGTTTGCTGGGGTGTCAAAAATGGTGTTAAAGCCGCCGAACTTGTGGATATAAGTGGTGATACAAGTGCCCAGTTCATCACAGGTAATTTGATCTTTTGTCAACAGTGTTGCAGTTCCCCAAGCCCCACGCAAATGCGCGGCCGCAAGGATACCGGACATCGTCGCTTGGATTTGGATCGGGTTGCCATTGGCATCAGTACCGGGCCAGCTTTTCGCTAACGCTTGCTCCCAAGTAACGTTGGCATCGGCAAGAAGTTTACTGATCACCTTAACGTTAAAATGCATGGCGTCGCGCATCACCAACTCTTGCTTTTCTGGTAAACGCAAATCCGCCAGTGAGTTCACACCATTTTTGCCAACGAACGTCCCTTCCCAGCGGTTGTTGTCTGTGACATAAACCTGGTTACCGCCAGAGCCCTCAATTTCTGCCAGTGCCTCGGTCTTACAGCCAACCCACGTCGAATCCGGCACAAACATGTAGAAACTGTCGTAATCTTTACCCGCAATCGAGACTGTTTTCGGGCTGTAGTAACCCGCGTCGATCAAGACAGCCTCACCCAGTTGATAGCCAATAAATCCCCACGCGTTCATTGAGTTATATTGCATTTGACGGAACATTTCAGCGTCCGTTGGAGTGAGGGGATTGTAGATGCTATCCACGCCAAGCTTAGTAAAAAACTGACTGATTGTGGTTGGCTCCGAGAGCATGGAACCCGTAGAGCAGTCGCGAACCAATCGTCCTGGACTGGTTACCTGCGCATAGGTGTAGACGGGATTATCAAGGTTTTGTAGGTAAAAATCCGCAAGCGCTGGATTGATTCCCGATTCAAAGTTGCGTAACGCATCTAGGAAACCTTGGATGCCACTTGCGTGGACGGGTGTGGCCAACGCCACTGCGACAGAGGCTGTTAGCAGTGCTTTTTTCGTTGTAAACATGTTTTTCCTCGTTGAGTTTTTATTTAAGGCTCCTTGCCTTGTCCATCTCTCCCAACCACAAACCACTAGGAGTCCAACCACTGCTCAATAATGAGCAGTGGGGTATTCAGATTACGTTTAACAAATAGAGACCGTTTAGCTAACGCGAACCACAGCGCAGCCTCTAGCAGGCGCTGTGTCCCCAGTTAACACACGAGCGGCGGCAATGGCACTTTCTGGCCTTGGGGAATGCGAGCATAAATAATGCTTCACATGTGGGTATTGCAGTAAGTCGTAAGGACTTCGTAGCGCAAGGACGATCAGGTTAGGGAAATCCTGACTGAGCTGCTGTACCTTGGCTTGCGCTTCAACTTGCTCAAAGTCCTCTCCAGGCAATGGGTGATTCTCGGTCACTACAATGAGGCAACCATCACGACATGCATCCAATTGCTCTTCTTGGATCAATTGCCAATTGGCGTTTTGTTCCGTTAAAGCCTGACACAGCGCGCTGAACGCGGGCAATGCTTGGTTGGGGCCGATACCACGAGGATTCATTAAGTTGTGGTAACTTGCCGCTGGTGTGGCATTGAGCAAATAGAGTTTCTGACCGCTAAGCTCAAGCCCACCGCGAACCCAAGTCACTGCGCCCTGAGATACGTCCGCTGCCACTTGTTGGTTCTCGGTAAGAGAAAGATCTTGGTACAACGCCATCGGTACCAGTTTCTCCAGTTTTAGGCGCACCACTTTCTCCAAAGCTTGATCGATCACTGATTCCGCTAAATCCCCCTGCTCAACGGCATCGATCACACCATGGATCATCGCCAGTTGTTTGTCTAAATAGGCATCGGAGTGGTCATAATGTTCCTCAGAAAGCATTATCATGGTAATCCCCGCTCGCATCGCTTTGACTGCGGCATCCACTGGCGTGTAGTGGTTGACAATCGCGCCCATGTTCATGCTGTCGGAAATAATCACCCCTTCAAAGCCCATATCCTGACGCAGCACTTGCTGCAAAATGGTTGGCGACAGTGTCGCTGGCGCATGGGCGTCTAATTGCGGATAAAGAATATGACTGGTCATCACCAGATCGACACCGGCATCAATCGCAGCTTGAAATGGCGCTAAGTCGTTGACTTTCAGCTCTGCGTAAGATTTATCGACACGTGGAATATCGCGGTGCGTATCACCGTGAGTGTCACCGTGGCCAGGGAAATGTTTGGCACATGCAGTGATGCCGCCATTGTGTAATCCTCGTACCGCGGCCGCAGAGTGGCGTGAGACTTTCTCTGGCTGATCACCAAACGAACGAGTATCGATGATCGGGGAGGCGGGGTTTAAGTTCACGTCGCAGCAAGGGCCAAGGATGCAGTTAAAACCGGCACTGCGCATCTCTTGCGCAAACACTTGGTACATACGTTCCGTGCCGATGGTTTTATCCGCCACGCCCAGTGCCAAGTTGCCAGGCCCCGTTGTCGACTCACCCACCAGCACGCCCCAAGCGCCTTCTTGATCGACGCCAAGCAGCAAAGGCAAACGCTGATGTGCCTCTAAGATGCTCTGCAACCCTTTATTGAGCGCTTGTGCCTCAGCAAAGGTTTCTGCGTTATCTTGGCTCAGGTAGCAACCACCGAGATTGTATTCCGCGATCATTTGTTGCGCCGCCTGGGCCGATTTACCCGGAAAGGCCAAAATAAACAGTTGTCCGACTTTCTCTTTCAGACTCCACTTGGCGATCTGCTCAGCGATCTGTTGTTGGTTTACCATTGTTGTTCTCCTTAATTTTTTATCGGCTATTTTTTGCGCAACTGTTTAATTTGTCCCATGGTGAACGTCACCGCGACAATCACGATAATCCCACGCAGAATAAGCTGCTGATCGACGTTGAGGCCCATCAGAATCAATCCGTTATTCACCATTCCCATGATTAATGCGCCAATCACCGAGCCAATTACGGTGCCTTTGCCACCAAACAAACTGGTTCCGCCGATGATCACCGCTGCAATCACCAGCATCAAATCGCTCTCACCTAAGGTATATCGTGCGCTGTACAAGCGTCCGGAGTAGAGAATGCCCGCCAAAGCGGCAAGGAAGCCATTGAGCATCAACACATAGAGTTTGATTCGGTTGACGTTAATCCCTGAGTACATGGCAGAGACCTTATTCCCCCCCGTTGCCAGAACGTGTTTGCCAAAGGTGGTGTTGCGCAGCACAAAGGCCCCAATCACGGTGACCACTAAGGTCCAAATAAACAGCACCGAGAAAGGGCCAATATCACCAGAACCGAAAATAAACGCGTAGGTATCGTTATCAATCGGAATGGATTGCAAAGAGGTAGACCAACGTGCCACACCCGTAATGATGCCTGTCGTCCCTAAGGTAACGAGAAACGATGGGATACCGACCTGAGTAACAAAAATGCCATTGATAAAGCCGATCATGGTACCGACCAACAACGCCGCCGAAACCGCCATCAAAATGCTGTCCGTCTCTTGCAGCGTTAACGCTGAGACGATCGCCGATAAGGCCACCGTCGCACCAAAGGAGAGATCGATCTCTGCCGCACTGAGCACAAAGGTCATCCCCACCGCCATAATCGCGATGGTGGCGGTTTGACGCGCGATGTTCATCAAGTTCATCGAGGTCAAGAAGCCCTTGTCGTGCAGCATCACCGAAAAGAAGAGAAAGATGCCGACAAACACAAAATAGATAATATAGTCACGCCACTGGATGGTGCGTTCTTTTGGCGCTGGGATGGTTTTTTCATTCATAGCTCATTTCCTTATTACTGGACCGCTGCCAGCAACTCCTCTTCTGACATTCGTTGTCCCTGAATCTGTTTAACGATTCGACCTTTGTTGACCACGTAGATCACATCGCAAAAGCTGCCCACTTCGGCATATTCACTGGAGACAAAAATCACCCCGTTGCCTTGTTCCACATACTGATTGACGATTTTCATGATTTCATATTTGGCATTGATATCGATGCCAAATGTCGGGTCATCAAGCAACAGCACTTTGGCTTGGGTCGAGAGGCATTTGCCAATCACCACTTTTTGCTGATTGCCTCCAGAAAGAAACCGCACCGCTTGGGACGCACCAGAGGTTTTTACGCCAAGACGACGAATCGCTGCATCGACAATGTCTTGCCCTTCATTTTTATCAATAACCAAAGAGTGAGAAATGCGATCAAAAGAGGCCATCAGCAGGTTATCAAACACGGAGAAATCCAGTACTAACCCTTGTGAACGGCGCTCTTCGGGCACCATATTGATGCCATTTTCAATCGCATCCCGCGGTGAACGGATGTGTACTGGTTTGCCCTCAACCAAGACTTCCCCTTTGGTGAGCGGCGTTAAACCATAGATGGCTTGCAAGATTTCAGTGCGACCACTGCCCAGTAAACCCGCTAAGCCCACCACTTGTCCTGGCATCACTTTGAGCGAAATCGCATCAAGCTGATCGGTCGTCACCTCTCTGAGTTCAAGCAACGGCACTTTCTGCGTGTCCACCGCCGGGCGAAGCCAATCCATTTGGGTATCGCTTTTATTGCCTAACATCGCCTCAACCAGCGCATCGACTGACGTTTGTGACGTCGCGGTTTCCAGCACACTGTAGCCATCACGTAGCACCGTCACGGCATCGCAAATGCGCAGGATGTCGGCCAAATAGTGCGTGATGTAGATGATGCTGATACCACTCACCTTAAGTTTTTCGATCACACGAAATAGCTCGTTGATTTCATTGTTGGAGAGTGACGCCGTCGGCTCATCTAACACTAATATTTTGGCATCCAATGCCAGCGCCTTGGCTATTTCCACTAGCTGCTGCTCACCCAAGCTCAAGGTTTCAACAAGCTGGCTAGGGTCAATCTCCACGCCCAGCAACTCCAGCAGTGGCCTCGCTTGACGCTCGCGGGCACGGTTGGAAATCAAGCTGCGCTTTGCGGTCGGATGGTTAAGAAAAATATTGTCAGCGATACTTAATGTCGGTACGAGGCTGAGATCCTGATAAACCATCGCAATTCCAGCGGCTTGTGCGGCCTTCGGTGACGAGAAGGTGACCGCTTTGCCAAACAAGCGAATTTCACCACCATCACGAGCATGGAAACCATTTATCAGCTTCACCAACGTGGATTTCCCAGCGCCATTTTGCCCGACCAAAGCATGAACTTCGCCTTGCTTTAAGGTGAAATCGACTCCTTTCAACACTGGAGTACCATCAAACCCTTTTTTGACACCGCGAGCTTCAATTGCATTACTCACACACTCTCTCCCTGTCTGAATCTAGTTCAGCCTGCCAGCGCCGTGGCAGGCCAATGACGAACGCTGTTATTTGAGGGCTTTTTGCACCGCTTCAGGCGCAGGGCGGCGCAACGCTTGCTGCCACGCATCCAACAGGTTGTCTCGGGTCACCGCACTCGCTCCCACCGTGACAAACGGTGGTGTAGGACGCTCCAACTTCGCTAACGCCCCCATGCGAGCCAACGTTTGGCCCAAGTCATAAGGCAAATCGGTGACAATGCCGGCCACGTTGCGTTGCTTGGCCATGTCCAGCGCATTGGCTGCGCCCAAATCCATGGTAATCACTTTGATGTCCTTGCGCCCTGCGGCACGAGTAGCAGCGACTACCCCTTCGGCAATGCTGTCCCATGGCGCATAAATCGCTTTAATGTCAGGATATTGGGTAATCATGGCTGAGGCGATCACTTCACCATCGTTGGCATTGGCAATACCGCGTTTTGCGACCACTTCGATGTTTGAATAGCGTTGTTGCAAGTTGGCTAACGCTGCTTGATCGCGCTGGTTAGTGACGTAGTAATTCGCTTCGTGGTAGATAAAACCGACTTTTCCTTTTTCATCCACGGCATCAGCAATAAGGTCAGCCGCAATTTTGCCCATCTGGAATAAATCATCCGTCACAATACCGGCGTAATCTTTACCATGCTCAAAACCGCTTGGTAGGTTACTGATCAGCACAAGCTTACTGCCCTGCTCGACCGCAGGACGAAACGCCGCAGCACCCGAGACCGGATCAACGACCAACGAAATAAGAATATCTGGCTTCATCGCCATGGTGGTTTCAACGTCCGTCTTCTGTTTATTGGCGTTGAACTCCGCATCCGTGACCGCAACCACTTTGATGTTCAGGTCGGCAAATTTGTCCTTTGCCCCTTCAATCAAGGCATTGGACCAATCGGATGTGCTGTGCATCAAAATTGCCGCGGTGTATCCCGCAGCGCGCACTTGATTTTTCTCCACTTCGGAAAGCGTGACTTGTGAATACGGAGTGGCGCTTTCTCCATTAGGACCTTTGGTTTCCGTGGCTGCGAATGCCAAACTGCTCACGGCAAGCACAGCACTCATACTTACCGCACGACATAAACTGATTATTGCTTGTTTTTCCATCTTTCATCCAACCTTATGGGTATTAGGTAGGTATTAATTTAGGTATTTTATAGGTATTTAAATGAGATCAAGATCGCGCCAAGTACATTTTACATCGTGATAACAATCGCAAAATCGGCCGATAATTGAGCAATAAGGCGCCATTTTGAGTGAATTATCCCCTTGGATGAGCAAAGTCGCACCGTGAGCGATGGTGAAAATTGAGATGCCTAATAGGTAAAAGATAGGTATATTGTCGGTTCAGGTTCAATCAGCAGAGAAATGTGACGGTTTATGCCCTCTTCAGACACGATGAATAGTCGAATGACTAGCAACATGTATCAACAGTTGCTTGCGCTGCATGACATTTATTTTGTGGCCTTTGATCGTGAAGAAAAGGTAGTCGCCAGCAACTATCCGGTTGCCACCTTGTCACTGCAGACCTTAGATGACTTGGTTTTCCTGGTTGGGCCACTGTTCATCAGCCAAATTCGCGCTATGGTGCGAGGCGAAGTGAATCAGCTCAGTTTTGACATTGCCAATTTGCACTTTTCCATCTGTCTGTTGCACGACGCGGATTACCAACCACTGTATTGCTTGCAAATTGAATCGAAGGAAAAAGTCGCTATCGAGCCGAAACTCAGCGCCATTGAACAAGACTATCAAATCATTCATGAGCTGACCGAGTCCTTGAGCCTATTGAGTCAATCAGGAACAACTCAGCTCCCTGATGAACTGCAACAAGAAATCCGCAGCAAACACCTACCAGAAGTGGAACGACGCCTGTCGCAACTGCAAGATCCGAGCTTGAAACTGTGCCTGGAAATCGTCAAAACCAATATGGAAAATCTGCTGCAAGAGGGCGGTGCGATCAACAGTCGCTTACTCGAAGTGCTGACACCGTCGGAGCTACAGGTGGCGGAGTTCATTCGCAGTGGCATGTCGAGCCAAGAGATCGCGAGCACGCTTAATGTGGCGCGGAAAACGGTGGAAAACCACCGCAACAGCCTGCGCAACAAATTGGGCATCACCAACCGCGGCGTCAATCTGCGCAATTACTTATTAAGCTTAGAGAAACGCTGACCGCGCCCCTTTATGAGCGACTCTCCCCATTGGAGAGAATCTGCAATACAAGCCTTGTTGAGTGGTACTCGAGAGTAAAACATCACTCCCCTTTATCGTATTCAATCGAATTGATAAACCACTCTTTGATGCCGCTTGGCGTCGGCACTTGCACTTCGTCATCGACTTCTTTTTTCAGCAGCGCGCGCGCCATCGGCGAATCAATCGAAATGTAGCCTTTGGCGTCGCCGTAGATCTCTTCTGGGCCGACGATGCGAAACTTCATTACTTCGCCCGCTTCGTTTTCAATTTCTACCCACGCGCCGAAGAAGACTTTGCCCTCTTGTTGCGGCGCGTAATCGACGATCTTCACTTCCGGTAGCAATTTGCTCAAAAAGCGCACGCGGCGATCAATTTGGCGCAGCAAGCGTTTGTTGTAGGTGTAATCTGCGTTTTCAGAGCGATCGCCAAGGCTCGCGGCCCACGCCACTTTCTGCGTGATCTCCGGACGCTGCTCTTTCCACAGATAATCGAGCTCTTTTTTGAGCTTGTTGTACCCCTCACGGGTAATCATTTTGGTTTTCACGCACTTTCCTTTATCGGTTCGAACGGAATCAGATGGAGCGAAAAGTAACGACTTTTGCCCGCTTTTACCAGTGCAGGCCAAAGAATTGACTGTATGCTCTCAAAAGCCACGGCGAAACGTGCTATTAATCCCCCCACTGCGCCCTTGCTGGCCGATTCATGCATTGCGGGGTGGAATCGACGCATTACCATCCCCATATTAGCCACATTAACGAAGAACAAAGAGATCCCACGGATGAGCCAAGCTATCTGTAATCTGATTGCTCAGGAGCTGAATGTACGCCCGGAGCAGGTCATCGCCGCCGTCACCCTAATTGATGACGGCAACACAGTGCCCTTTATTGCCCGCTACCGCAAAGAGGTGACGGGCGGGTTGGACGACACGCAGCTGCGTAACCTCGATAGCCGTTTGTCTTATCTACGCGAGCTGGACGACCGTCGCCAAACCATTCTTAAATCAATCGCCGAGCAAGGCAAACTGAGCGCCGAACTGGAAAGAGAGATCCTCAACGCAGACAGCAAAACGCGCTTAGAAGATCTCTACCTGCCATACAAACCCAAACGCCGCACTAAAGGGCAAATAGCGATTGAAGCGGGCCTCGAACCGCTGGCCGATACGCTGTGGAACCAGCCACAGACCGAACCTGAAAGCGAAGCCGCGCGCTACATTAACGCAGAAAAAGGAGTCGAAGAGAACAAGGCCG
Source organism: Vibrio sp. S234-5 (assembly GCF_000960595.1). Lineage (NCBI taxonomy): Bacteria > Pseudomonadati > Pseudomonadota > Gammaproteobacteria > Vibrionales > Vibrionaceae > Vibrio > Vibrio sp. S234-5. The sequence goes on along the minus strand of NZ_JZAM01000384.1, from coordinate 76,696 downwards.
CGCTGGATGGCGCACGCGCGATCATCATGGAGCGCATCGCCGAAGACGCGAACTTGCTGGAGAAAATCCGTGCGCACCTGACGCGTAATGCGGAAATTGTTTCGCGCGTCGTGGCGGGCAAAGAGCAGGAAGGCGAGAAGTTCAAAGACTACTTTGAGCACAACGAGCTCATCAGCAAGGTGCCATCACACCGCGCGCTGGCGATGCTGCGTGGCCGCAATGAAGGCTTTTTGAGCTTGACGCTCAACGCCGATCCGGGACAAGAAGAGAACGCACGTCAATCTTACTGCGAGACGCTGATTGCCGATCACTACGGCGTGACACTCAGCAGTGCACCAGCCGACCCTTGGCGTAAACAGGTCATTAGCTGGGCATGGCGCATCAAGGTTTCGATGCATATGGAAACCGAGTTGATGGGCGCGATGAAAGAGCGTGCCGAAATCGAAGCGATTGAAGTGTTTGCCACCAACCTCAAAGATCTGTTGATGGCCGCTCCGGCTGGGCCACGCGCCACCTTAGGACTCGACCCGGGCCTGCGCACCGGTTGTAAAGTAGCGGTAGTCGATGCCACCGGCAAAGTGCTGGCCACCGACACCATCTACCCGCACGTGCCACAGAACCAGTATGATCGCGCCATGCAAACCGTGACGGCCTTGATCAAGCAACACAATGTCGATTTGATTGCGATTGGCAACGGCACCGCTTCACGTGAGACCGATGCGTTCGCAGCCGATTTGATCAAACGCGGCAACCTCAAAGTACAGAAAATCATGGTCAGCGAAGCGGGAGCGTCGGTTTATTCGGCATCCGAACTGGCGGCGAAAGAGTTCCCGAATATGGATGTGTCGCTGCGCGGTGCGGTGTCTATTGCCCGTCGCCTGCAAGACCCACTGGCGGAGCTGGTGAAAATCGATCCGAAATCGATCGGCGTGGGCCAATATCAGCACGATGTCAGTCAAGCCATGTTGGCGAAACGTCTGGACGCGGTGGTGGAAGACTGTGTAAACGCGGTCGGCGTGGATGTGAATACCGCCTCGGCCGCCCTGCTGACTCGCGTCGCGGGGCTTTCCACCACATTGGCACAGAACATCGTCGATTTTCGTGACGAAAACGGCCGCTTTGCTAGCCGTGCAACCTTGAAGAAAGTGCCTCGTTTAGGGCCAAAAGCGTTTGAACAGTGTGCGGGCTTTTTGCGCATTATGGATGGCAAAAACCCACTGGATGCCTCGGCGGTGCACCCGGAAGCCTATCCGGTGGTGAAGGCGATTGCCGAGAAAAATCACAAAGAGGTCAAAGCGCTGATTGGCGATTCCAACTTCCTTAAAGGGCTGCGTGCACTCGACTACACTGATGAACATTTTGGTCTGCCAACGGTTACCGACATCATCAAAGAGTTGGATAAACCGGGCCGCGATCCACGCCCGGAATTTAAAACTGCCACGTTTGCCGAAGGCATCCATGAAGTGCGCGATCTGGAAGTGGGAATGATTTTGGAAGGCGTGGTATCAAACGTGGCCAATTTCGGCGCGTTTGTCGATATCGGTGTGCATCAAGATGGCTTAGTGCACATTTCCGCGTTGACCGATCGCTTTGTCGCCGATCCTCGTGAAGTCGTCAAAGCAGGCGACATCGTCAAGGTCAAGGTGATGGAAGTGGACGTGCAGCGTAAACGCATCGCCCTCTCGATGCGCTTAAACGATGAACCCGGGCAAGATAACCGCAGCCAACGCAGCGCGGCGCCTCGCTCCGGTCAAGAGCGCCGCTCACCACGTCGTGATGAGCCACAAGGCAACACTCTCGGGGGCGCGATGGGTGGCGCATTTGCGGCTGCTTTTGCCAAAGCCAAAAAATAGCGCAGCAATCAACAGAGCTCATTGAATAAAAACAAACCCACAACGGCTGCCCATTGTGGGTTTTTTATTGAATTGCGCTTACAACACCGCAATCACTTCCGAAGGAGTGTGGGGCACGACCGAATGACCATAGTGGTATTTGATGATCTTTCGGCGCTTTTCCATCACGCCTTCTTTTATCACCGCATCCAAAACGCGCTTAGGTAGGCGGTAACGAATCGCATAGCCTTTGCCCTGCTCTTCTGCGTAACTGCCCAGTGATATCAAACTAAAGAGCCGATCAATCGCATCTTTGGCTTCATCATGATACACCGCGATGCTATCTGCAGTATCCATCTCGTAGCCGGGATGTTCACTCGGATCCCAAGACGACTGCCGTCGCCGTTTATCGTCACTTTTGACTTTACGTTCCGCATTGGACTTTGCCAGCGCCACGGGTGGCGCGACGGGCTCACGCACTCGATTGTCACGCGCAACCTGCTCTGTTTGCACATTTACCGATGGGGCGATCAGTGGCACACTCACAGTGGTCGGTGACACAATCATCGCGATACCTCCTCAAAGAATCGCCCTCAGCCGTGCGCATTGCTGCGAACAGCGCCAATTCATGCTCCCGAGAGGAAAACCTTCAGTGAGAATAACCTTGGTCACTTAGTTATCGACCAATATTTAAACAATTTTAGTTTTTATTTCGCCGCAAACCTGATGAGTTGATGGCAAAAACTTTCGGGCTCGGTGATAAAGGGCGCATGGGACGATTGGCTGAAAATAAACTGCTCGCTACTCGGCAGTGCAGCGGTGAGTTGCTCGGCAATCTTAACGGGCACTAAGCCATCCAAGCGACCATACAGACGCAGCATCGGCATAATGAGATGCGGCAAGTGCTCACGCAAATCCACTTCGGCCAACATTTTCAACCCAGCCAGCAAGGCTTGCGGGTTCGGCTCTGGACGCGACAACACCGCCTGCTTTAAGTTTTTCACATCCTGACGAGCGGAAGGGCTACCCATGGCTTGCAGTGCCATAAAGCGCTCTACGGTGGTGTGAAAGTCTTCACTGAGCTGCTCGGTAAACGCGTGCAACACGCTGGGCTGAATGCCGCGCCATTTAGATTCGGCGGCAAATTTTGGCGAGCTGGCGACCGTCACCAATTTGCTAACATAGTCGGCGTGATGCAGCGCCATGTGCGTCGCCACCAGTCCACCGAGCGACCAGCCGACCCAAATCGCTTGACGAGGCGCATGCGGCAACAATAACTGGGCGATCGCTTCTAAACTGCTGGCCGGCAGATGCGCGCTGTGACCGTAGCCGGGCAAGTCCACCACATGCACCCGAAAATGCGTTTGCAAGCGCTCCACACTCTGCTGCCACACTGCCCCGTTCATTCCCCAGCCGTGCAGCAACACCAAATCTTGCCCTTCCCCACTCACTTGCCAATGCAATTGTGTGTCCATGCTCAAACACTCTCCCACTTTTTCCACTCCGCTCAGTCTCGCCTGTTGGCTACATTGAGTGCTCATCTGCTTTTATTTCGAAATGATTATGTTAACTCATTGGCTGCGTGAAAAAACACTCCGATCACTGCCTAGGCTGTGTCACCTGTGCGGTTTACCCTGTTCATCTGCCAGCGCCTCTCTTTGGTGTGACCATTGTCTTGGCTATTTTTCACCTACGCCTCGTTGCCGCCGCTGTGGTTTGCCCACCTTAAGTAACGTCGCCGAATGCGGCCAATGTCTGCGTACCCCACCCGTTTGGCGACGCTTGTATTGCCTGAGCGATTACCAATTTCCTACCGCTTGGTATGTCAATCAGATCAAACACCAGCGCCAATTTCGTTTCTGTCAACCCGTTGCCGTGCTCCTTGCCGAGCGCATTGCAGAGCCCGCCCCGCTGCTGCTCTCTGTCCCCATGCACTGGCGTCGGCAGTGGCGACGTGGTTTTAATCAGAGCGACCTTTTCGCCGCACAGTTGGCCCACGCCCTTGGGCAGCACTATCTGCCCGGCGCCTTTCGCCGCACCACTCACACGCCTCCCCAGCAAGGGCTCAACAAACAGCAGAGGCAGCGCAATCTCGCGGGCGCTTTTCGCTTAAATCGGCCAATTCAGGCCAAACACGTGGCGATTGTTGACGACGTCGTCACGACCGGCAGCACAGTGCGACAATTATGCCAATTACTGCTTGCAGTCGGGGTGGAAAGCATTGATATTTATTGCATCTGCCGCACTCCTGAGCCGAAGTAGCGCCATCAGCGACCAATCGCTCAAGCGGTACATGCGCTGAAATTGGTGGTTTTTTCGCTGCAAAAGACTAGATCCTTTCGCTATCAGGAGTAGAATGGCATCAATAACCTACAAATTCACTCGGGTATTTAGTCGTGTCAAATATTACTATTACTGAATCTGCACAAACTCACTTCGCCAACCTATTAGGCCAACAGCCTGACGGTACCAACATTCGTATTTTCGTCGTCAATCCGGGCACACAGAATGCGGAATGTGGCGTTTCATACTGTCCACCAGAAGCGGTTGAAGGCACCGATACCGAAATTCCTTACCAAGGTTTTTCCGCTTACGTTGATGAGTTGAGCCTGCCCTTTTTGGAAAATGCAGAGATCGACTACGTCAGCGACAAAATGGGCTCACAACTGACGCTTAAAGCGCCAAACGCCAAAATGCGTAAAGTGTCTGACGACGCGCCGCTGATTGAACGAGTTGAATATGCAATTCAAACTCAAGTGAACCCGCAGTTGGCGGGGCACGGTGGCCATGTCAACTTGGTGGAAATCACCGAGCAAGGCGTGGCGATTGTCTCTTTCGGCGGTGGTTGTAACGGTTGTTCTATGGTGGATGTCACGCTCAAAGAAGGCATTGAGAAAGAGTTGCTGCAACAGTTTGCCGGAGAACTGACAGCGGTACGTGATGCAACAGAACACGATCGTGGCGAGCACTCGTACTATTAATCGCGCCAGATGGCGATAAAGAAAAAGGTTGGCACATTGCGCCAGCCTTTTCTTTTCGATTATTTTTTCTTTTCGTTTATATTGACTCAGCAAATCCCTAAAATTGCCTATTAACTTAACGCAGCTAACCATCTCGCGGTGAAGGAGTACACGCAATGAGCCGAAGGAAAGAACCCGAAATCCTCAAGAGTGACATTGTTGCCAAGTCCAGACTGTTTGCCATCGAAGCTCTGCAATTGCGTTTCTCCAATGGCGAAGAACGAATTTATGAACGTATGAAGCCGAGCGGCAGAAATGCCGTCATGATGGTTCCCATCACTGAGCAGGGTGACCTACTATTAGTAAGGGAGTACGCTGCAGGCACAGAACGTTATGAACTCGGTTTTCCTAAAGGGCTGATAGACAGTGGTGAGAGCCCAGAGCAGGCAGCGGACAGAGAACTAAAAGAAGAAATCGGCTTTGGCGCAAGAAAACTAACGCCCCTCAAACAGGTCGTGCTCGCTCCGTCCTATTTTTCGAGCAAAATGACACTGTTCATTGCGCAAGATCTGTATCCAGAAACGCTGCAAGGCGATGAGCCTGAACCTCTGGAAGTGGTGCGTTGGCCTTTGCAACAGGCAGAAGAGCTGCTCAATCACCTCGATTTTTGTGAATCGCGCAGCATCACTGCGTTGCTACTGGCCATTAAAGCGCTCAATCAAGCCGGGTAGTAAGGACAAGCCCCATGCAGACAACAAAAGATTTATCTCAACTATTACCTCAGGTCATCGACATCGCCCGCTCTGCCGGACAACTGATCCTCGATATTTATCAAACCAAGCAATATGAAGCCTTTACCAAAGACGACGCGACGCCGGTCACCAGTGCCGATCTCGCCGCTCACAAACTGATCACCAAGCAACTCAGTGAGTTAACCCCAGACATTCCCGTCCTGTCTGAGGAGGCCGCCGACATCAGTTTAGAAAGGCGCGCGCAGTGGAACCGGTATTGGCTAGTTGACCCGCTGGATGGCACGCAAGAGTTTATTGCGCGCAGCGGCGACTTTGCCACCATCATTGCGTTAGTGGAGAATAATCGGCCCGTGATGGGCGTGGTCTATGGCCCGGTCTCTGGCGTAACTTACTACGCTTACCATGGCAAAGGCGCGTGGAAAATCCCGCAGATGGATCAAAGCCTGAGAATTCAGACCCACAAGCATGAGCTGCCTGGGCAAAATATTGCAATTGCCATCAGCCGTCGTCAGGACATCAATCGCATCACCAACCGCATGAGCAGTGCTTGGAATTACGATCTGGTGCCGCTCGGCTCGGCGGCCCTCAAAGCCTGTTTGGTGGCGGAAGGCGCAGTGGATTGTTATCTCCGTTTAGGCCCAACCGGAGAGTGGGACACCGCCGCGACGCAGTGTATTGTCGAAGAAGCGGGTGGTCGCATTCTCAGCACTCAACTGGAGCCTTTGTCGTACAACGAACGCGACACGTTAGAGAACCCGAATTTCATTGTGTTGGGCGATGCCGATCTGCCGTGGCATGAGATTTTGCAGGGCAAAGACTAGCGTAAGAGCAAACCGACAACGACAAAAAAAGCGAGCGGAAATCCGCTCGCTTTTTCATGTTGTGCATTGCCACTAGGACGGCTAGAAGCGGCCTTTGTAGTCAAACTGATACTGCCCCTGAGCATTAGGATTGCCCAACCAGCTTAGTTGTGACTTCATCGAAGAAGGGAACGCCGCCCCCGGTTTAAACCACGCCGAGGTGACGTACTGGCGATTAGGGCTGACTTCCGCGCTAAAGGAGGCGCTGACCTGTTCACTCTGCTGCGATCCTTTGGCCACGAGCAGACTGTTTTCACACTGAATATCGGTGATCACTGGGCCCAAGTCGAGCCCACCAATCGGTGTGCTCACTTTGGCCGTGCTCCACACTAAGGTGCCAGCTCCTGTTGCACACCACGGCGCTTGATACACCGCTTGGGCGACATTCAGCTCCACTTGCCCTTCCACATCAATCGGTAACGGCATCGGGATCTTGCTGGCGATGTGCTTCGCGGGAAGCGAAGCCAGCAAATTTTCTACGTAAGCGCCTCGGCTTAGGCTATAACCAACACGCCCTTTACCACGTAAATTCATCTCGCTGCCGCGACCAAAACGCAATGCCACTTCCGCATTGCCCGTAAGCAGCGGCATCCACTGCACATCCCAGTTCACTTCGCCGAGATCTTGTCCTTGCCAGGTGATTTTGTGCGCGCTGCCTTGCCAAATGGTACCGGAAGGACCTTCAATCGCTAACCCCCGCACGGGCGGAAGATAACTGAGCACAAAACTGGCCGGAATACTCGAAATCAGGCTGATGCTGAAAAAAACAATAAAAATCAGGCCATAAACTATACCGCGTTTCACATTAACCTCGCTTAAACTGCAATCGGTTAATTTCCACCACGCCCGCTTCTTTTCCGCGGTCAATATCCATAAATTCCACTTCGATGCCTTGTTTCTCTTTTAAATAGGTCAACCAATCGACAAAACGGTTGAACGGCATCGGTGCCACCCACACTTGCAACATCTCATTGCGCGGTTGCACCCGTTGCAGCTCGATGTTGAATTGGCGAGTGGACGATGAGATCACTTGGTTGAGTGGCTGATTGGACACCTGTACCCCAGCGCTCACCCGTTTTTGGCTGATGTCGTCCGCTTTCTCTTTCACCCAACCGAGCCGTTGCTTTTCGCTCTGAATGCGCATCTGCGCCTGCTCGGCTCGCATCTCGATCGGCTGCAAAATGCCCCAATAAATTGCCCCTAACAAGGCAAAAATACTGCACACCATCACTAGGCGCTGTTCGCGAGGGCTGATGCCGCTCCACCAAGTTTGCAGCATGGTTCGTAAATTTGTCATTCTGGCCTCACTTACGCTTCAACACAAAGCTGCCCACCACCGAATCGCCGGTGCGGTTGAGCTGCCCTTGTTCCACCTGAAAATGTTCGCTCAGAGCGACTCGAGCTTGTTCGAAAATCTGGAAATCTTTGCTCTGTGCTTGAATGCGTACTTCGCCGCGATTGCCATCGTACTTGACGCTCTGCACCTCAAAGTTCTTCACTTTACCAATGGTGTCGGGAATGAGCGCCATCCAATCGAGAATGGAGTCACCACCCGCGCCCCCAGACAAACGACGCTCTTCGTCTTCCATCTGCCTTTTGAGGTAACTGACGGTCGGGATCTTGTTCTTACCGGGCAAAACCTGGCGGAAAACACGCTCGCTCTCCGCGCGATAGGCGTTGGCCTGCGCTTCATATTGTTGAATGGTGAGCATCTGCTGCGCCACCACCGCAACGATCAGTAGCGCCCCAGTGATTGCCACCTTCTGCCACACTTTCCAGTGTTTCAGCCAAGACGATTTCGGCTTAAATGCCCCAGTCAGCAAAGAGAATTTGATGTTTGCCACGCCTTGGCTCAGCAGTGCCATGGTCATTTCAGCTGGCTGAGCCAACCAATTCACCTTACCTGTCTCTGGCGGTATGCTACTGAAACTGGTTACCGTTAACGGTTCGTCAGAGCTCAAAGACTCAAGATAGAGCGGCATCCAGCTTTGATCGACCGCACTGCCCTGATAGACGCTGCGGCGAAACAGCCACTGCTCACCCAGTTGGGCGGCGCTCATCCCTTCGTCACTCAGCGGCAGCGCCAAAGAATCAGGCACGATGCGTTTGATCTCTATCCCTTGCTCACGAAATTTCGCCACAATGTGATGTAGCCAATCTCGCTCTACGGCGCAAACATGGGCAAGACGGCCTTCTTTGGCCAAGATGGAAAAGTGCAAGTCGTCCACGTCTTGCGCGATTTCATCTTCCAGCAGATAGGGCAGCATGTTATCGATCTGACGAGAGGCGCCAGCGGGGATCTCCACATCAGTGAGCACAAGGTCGCTCGATGCAAGGAGTACCACCACACTTCTTTGTTCTGCAAAAGGTTTTAATTCTTCCAGTTGCTGCCAATCTGGCAGCTCGCCACTGGCGATCACTTCTTGTTGGTCTGCAGACCAAACCAGCCAAGGGATCGGGCTATATTGTTCGCTACTCAGCCGAACGGTCAGAAACTCGCTCACTGATTCCTCCAAAACGACGACGCACAACGGTCACGGTTTCTCTGTTTTTACTGTACATTAGGCTGCGAATTCTCACTCGTGAGTCATCAACAAAGACCTGCGCATCCAATTCAAAATAAGCACTATCTACGGTGAGATACTTTTTTGATTGTTTTTTAATCTCATCACTGACACCTGCCAGTTCTGATTCTGCCATAAAGGCATCGACACTCGCCCAACCGTCAAATGGTCGCTTTTCAATAAAATCTTTGGCACTCGATTCATTAAGCGTAGGCGAAAACAGCGCCACCAGTAGTGAGCTCTGCTCCTCGGCGAGTGTATTGACATTTAATCGCCAGTCATCAGTCGGCAAAGCACACAACAAGGGTTGCAGTTTTTCCATCATCTCACCCGTGACCTTATACACCGCGCGCAGCTCACTGCTGTCGGCGATAAAGCCGTTGGCCGCTAAATACGAAGGTTGCATACCTTCGTAAGTGGCATCTTCCACACCCGAGCTGGAACGAACTGCGTCGTCACTGTCGATAAATTCCCAAACCGAATCTGCGACCACCTCAGATTCATACGTTTCCACCCCATTCTCTTCAAGCAAACTTCGCAGCACTTTGACTAGGTAAGGGCGCTCAAGTTGTCCATCCTGCGGTTTAACACTCGCCAACACATTGAGGTTAAAGCACGCTTGGCGATCATAAATGCGCCCGCGCGCTTCACCGTAGTCCAGTGGATAGGTTTTCTCTTCCACCGCCCACGGCTGGTTTAAGTTCACCGTGGTATCACTGTCTTTGTAGCTCTGCTCAATCGCAACTTTGGCCAGCGCTTCCACGCCCAAACTATACCAATAGGCTTGCTGGTAGCTCACTTGATTGCTGCCGCGCTGGAACTGGGCAAACAGCCGCTCTGACATCGATGCCGCAATGGTCGCCATAATAGCGAGCAGCATGAGGATAATCACCAGAGCAACGCCAGATTGACGACGGATGGTCACTTTAGCCATTGTTGTCATCCTTGCTATCCTGATTGTCTGAGTCGGCGCGTTTTTGCAGCGTTCCTTCCGGAGTCAGATAGACGCGCGAGATCTTGCCGTAATCTTTCAGTGTCAATTCAAGCGAAACGGCGGCGGGCAAGGTGTTCTCCACATCCCACTCATCGCTCCATTTCTTACCATCGGAAAAACGCATTTCAAACGTTTCCACCCCACTCAGCAAGGGCGTAATGACGCCCATTTGCCCAGTGGGCGTATCGGGGTAACGCCACCATACCCGCTCTAGCCTGTCATCTTTGATGCGATAACCGACTTTCGTCACCTCACCACGCGGAAATTGCTGCTGAGGGTTATGCCAGCCTAAACGAGCAAACATCACCCCTTTACTGTCCGATTCGAGCAGATAATCAGCCCAGACGATCAACTTAGCTGATGGACTTTCGCCATTAGTGCGCATCGGGCGCAGCGCCATTTGACGAAAATCGTTATCCAGCATCACCAAGGCTCGCTGTAGCTCGTTAAGACGCGCACTACGCTCTTGCGACAACTGATTGCTGCGCTGCACCTGATTCACCACCTGATAAGCGGCTACGCTTAATGTGGCGAAAATGGCGATCGACACCAACACTTCGATCAGGGTAAAGCCCTGTCGGCGCTTTCTTTTACTGGCAGACATAGCTTCTCACCGTCACTATGGGATTCGATTCTTTCTCTACCGCGACGCTAACGTCAAAGGCTTTCAATAGTGGTTGCGCGGTCGCCACAGGCGCCACTTTCCAGTACCAAGTTCGTCCGGCCATCTCTTCCTGGCCAGAGCGCGCTTTGAGCGATTTGGGGTCGAGCATCACACTCGCCATCTGGTTGTCGGCCACCATAGCGGCAAACATCTTCTCTTCCAGATAGCCAATGGTATTGATATGTTGGCTGACCGCTCGAATTACGCTCATCGCCGCAGTGGCAAAAATCGCCAGCGCAACCAGCACTTCCAGCAGCGTCATGCCTCTGCTTTTACCTTTGTTGGCCATCACTCTTTCTCTTCTTCGCCTGGGGCAAGCAGCACAATTTGCCCGGTATCTTTCGCCCTCACACGCCAACCATCTTCTGTCGCATCACGGTCTTGTGGGTAGAAAGAGAGTGAGAACGGCATCAGTTCACCGCTCGACAAAACGAAAATTTGTGGCGGCGACTCTTTTTTCTTTTTGCCTTCTTCTTCGGCAAACATATCCTCATCAAACAGAGAGCCCGGCTTAAACAAGCGATCATCTTGTTGCCAAACACCGCCCCCGAGGGAGAGTTGCAGCGCAACATCATTCTTCAGTTCGGTTGTGGCAGGGATTTTGTTGAGTGCTAAGCTCTGCCATCCCTCTGCCTGCAATACAAGCAAGGTATAACGGAATTTGTCTTCATTGATACGAATACCAAAATCTTTACCGCTGAGCAGCGCTTCTTCATTGAGCAACTGCAATCGTTGATAAAAACTCTGGGCGTATTTTTTGGCACTGTCATCAGTGCGAGTCGGAAGGGTGGCGATCACCGCCACCGCCGTCAGAGAGAGAAGCACCAGCACCAACAAGATCTCGATCAAGGTGAAACCACGCAGGTGCTGATTGGACATGTTCTTCAAGCTGCTTTCTCTCACTGTTATTGCGTTGCAAACTTCACCGAATTAACGGAAGTCTTGCATATTCCAGTTGCCAATGTCCGCAGCCGCACCTTCACCGCCCTCTTGACCATCCGCACCTAAGGTAAAGATGTCAACTGTGCCTTTGTCACCTGGGCTAAGGTATTGGTAATCGTTGCCCCACGGATCTTTTGGCAGACGTTTGATGTAACCGCCATCGCGGTAGTTACGCGGCTCAGGGCTGCTTGGCTTGCTCACCAGCGCTTCCAAACCTTGATCTGTGGTTGGGTAAACACTGTTGTCGAGCTTGTACATATCGAGCGCGTTTTCCAACGCGACGATATCGGTGATCGCTTTTTGTTGGTCCGCTTTCTCTTTGTTCCCCAGCAAGTTAGGGACAACAAAACTGGCCAAAATGCCCAGAATCACCACCACAACCATGACTTCTAACAGGGTAAAACCCGCCTGCTTTTTACGTTTGCTTTGCATTATTTTCTCCACAATTAATCGTTCGGATAGTTGCCCCATCCGATCGATAACATTAGCCACTCATTAAGTTATTCATTTCTAACATCGGCATCAGCGTTGCCATGACGATAAACAGCACCAACCCTGCCATCAAGGCGATCAACGCCGGGGTAAAGATCCCCAAAGCAATATTGACCGTCGATTCAAAGTTTTGGTCTTGGTTATCCGCCGCGCGCGTCAACATGCTCTCCAGCTCACCACTCTGCTCACCACTGGCGATCATATGCAGCATCATCGGTGGAAAGAGACGCGTCTGATCCAGGGCTTTGCGCAAGCTGGCCCCTTCACGCACACTGTCCGCTGCTAGTAAGACCTGCTGTTTGACAAATTGGTTCGACATCACATCCACCGCAACGCGCATTCCTTCCAAAATCGGAATGGCGCTGGAGGTACAAATCGATAGCGTTCGCGCAAAACGCGCCGTATTCAAACCCTTAGAAATTTTTCCCAGCAGTGGCAGGCTCAAAATGCGTCTATCCCACACCATTCGAAAGTTTGGCTTTTTCAGGGCGGTTTTTAGCAGATAAATCGCCGCTACCACGCTGACAAACAGTATCAAGCCCCATTGCTGAATAAATTCACTCGAGGCGAGAAGAAACTGCGTTGACTGCGGCAGCTCTTGCCCCATTTGAATGATCGGCTCAACGATTTTTGGTACCACGGTCGCCAGCAAAAACGCCACAATCGAGACCGCAAACACCACCAACACCACAGGGTAGATCATCGCCTGCATCAGCTTGGAGCGCATTTTCTGCCGATTTTCACAGTAATCAGCAAGCCGTTCTAAGACGGCATCAAGGTGGCCGGATTTCTCCCCCGCCGACACCATAGAACGGTACAGCTCGTCAAAGATGTGCGGATAATCGGCCAAACTGTCGGCCAAGGTATAACCTTCAGTCACCTTGGAGCGCACTGCAGCCAGCATGCTTTTGATGCGTGGCTTTTCCGCTTGTTCCGATACCGCGCGTAAACACTCTTCCAAAGGCATACCAGATTGAACTAAGGTCGAGATCTGGCGTGTAATCAAAGAGAGATCGGGGGTACTGATCCCGCGTTTGAACCCACCGGAAGCGTTGCTTTTCGCCTGCTTCGCTTTGGTCTCAATCACTTCAATCGGCACCATGCCTTGCTCTTTGAGGCGCTGTCTGACCTGACGAGCGTTGTCGCCTTCGATGTTGCCTTTTTTCTGTCGCCCTTTGGCATCGAGCGCTTTGTACTCAAACGCAGCCATCAGGATTCCTTAGTGACACGCATCACCTCTTCGAGTGAAGTGACACCTTGCAATACTTTGCTCAAACCATCACTGCGAATGCTTGGCGTATGCTCTCGGATCAGTTTGTCAATCGCCTGCTCGCCCGCTTCGCTGTGAATCAGTTCCTGCACTTTTTCATCCACCATCAGCAACTCGTGGATACCCGTTCGGCCTCGGTAACCTTTGTGATTACACTTCTCACACCCTTTCGGACGATAGAGGATAAGGGGATCTTTCTTCTTGCTATCAAACAGTTTGCGCTGCTCTTTATCCGCTTCGTAAGGTTCTTTGCAGCTATGGCATAAAGTTCGTACCAAGCGCTGTGCCAGAACCCCAAGCAAAGAGGATGAGATAAGGAAAGGCTCAATCCCCATATCACGCAGACGGGTAATCGCGCCAACCGCCGTGTTGGTGTGCAATGTCGACATCACTAAGTGGCCGGTTAACGACGCTTGCACCGCAATTTGCGCGGTTTCCAAGTCACGAATTTCCCCGACCATCACCACATCTGGGTCTTGACGCAAAATCGCGCGCAAGCCGCGAGCAAAAGTCATGTCAACTTTCGGGTTAACCTGTGTCTGGCCGATACCGTCGATATCAAACTCGATCGGATCTTCGACGGTGAGGATATTGCGCTCGTTACTGTTAAGCTCCTGCAACCCTGCGTACAAGGTGGTCGATTTACCCGACCCCGTTGGTCCCGTGACCAGAATAATCCCGTGCGGACGAGCGATCAGGTGACGGAAGTTATCGTGGTTGGCTGGCGTCATACCAAGGCTGTGCAAATCCAAGCGGGTGGCGTTTTTGTCCAGCAGACGCATTACCACACGCTCACCGTGCGATGAAGGCATCGTCGAAACCCGCACGTCCACCGCGCGGCCACCAATACGCAAAGAGATTCGGCCATCTTGCGGTACGCGTTTTTCCGCAATGTCCAGCTTCGCCATTACTTTGACCCGCGACACCAGCAGCGGCGCAAGTTTACGGTTAGGAGCAAGCACGTCACGTAATACCCCATCGACACGGAAACGAATCGAGAGCGATTTTTCAAACGTTTCGATATGAATATCTGACGCACCCTCTTTAATCGCTTCACCGAGCATGGCGTTGATCAATTTGATGATTGGCGCATCGTCCTCCGACTCAAGGAGATCTTCCCCTTGCGGTAACTCTTCCGCCAGCGAGAAGAAATCGTCATCTGAGCCGATGTCTTCCATCAGTTGTCGCGCTTCCGACGAGTCGCGCTGATAGGCTAGGGTGAGTTTTTTCTCAAATTCTTCCGCGCTTAGCGCCTGCGGAATAAACGTCTGCTTCAACACTCGACGCACTTCAATCAGCGCTGAGGCATTGAGCGGTTCAACATAGTAGAGCATCATCGGACGCTCTGGATGAACCACCTCAAGGACCACCTTAAAACGGTTAGCGAAGCTAAAAGGCAAGCGGCGAAACACCGCTGCCGTGTCCAGCATGTCTACCATCAGTTGCTTTCCATTTGTTCGATAAAGGCCTGAATTTCCACAGGATGGCGCTTATCTTCACCATATTTTGGCAGAACTGGGATGTTGCCATCGCCCATGAGCTTCAAACCTTGATCGGCTTTGTATAGCTGCTCAGCACGAATGTAGTTGTATTTACGCTGGGTGATGCCATCGGCGGTCATACCATCGCGAATAATGGTCGGCTTGATAAACACCATCAGGTTCTTTTTCTCAACCTGAGTACTGGTCGATTTAAACAAGTGCCCCAAAATCGGAATGTCGCCGAGCAACGGCACTTTCGATTCGCTTTCCAACGCGCGCTCGTCAATCAAACCGCCGAGCACCAACATCTGCCCGTCTTGAACAATGACGGAGGTATTTAGCTGACGTTTGGCAAAGCGCACGTCGACCGCACCATTCGCACCAAGCACGTTCGACACTTCCTGCTCAATATTCAGTTGTACCGAGTCACCTTCGTTGATTTGCGGCACCACTTTCAGCTTAATACCGACCTCTTTACGCTCTACCGTCTGGAATGGATTGTCGTTGTTCGAGCTGGCCGATGAACCGGTTAAGACCGGCACTTCTTCACCAACGATAAACGACGCTTCGCCGTTGTCCATCACGGTAATGCTAGGCGACGAAAGAATGTTTGAGTTGGAGTTACTGGCCACGGCGCTGATTAAGGCAGTCCAGTCACCCATCACCAAGCTCATCGCAGCACCATTTACGCCTGATAAGGCAGAGGCTAGGGTGGAGTAATCACCGGACTCTTTCACTTCATAAGGAACACGATTGCCGTTGGAGTCGTTATAGTATTCCGTTCTTGTTTGCTCTTTGGCTTCTTCAAGGCCAATCATCACCTTGCCAATTTGCGCACCACTGTTGCCATACTGAATTACGGCGCCACTTTCCAGTGAGCCCCACTGTACGCCAAGGTTGATGCCATCGCCTTCAGCCATTTCAACAATTAAGGCTTCGATCAACACTTGCGCACGACGAATATCCAATTGAGAAATCACTTCTTGCAGCGCAATCATGATATCGGGCGGCGCAGTCAGCACCAGCGAGTTGGTGCCTTGGTGAGCCGCAATCACCACATCGTTACGTTGCGAACCCGCCGTTTTCTGACCTGAGCTCTTCTCCGCTTGCAGATTATCGGACACGCCTTTGAGCACATCGACCAAGTCTTCTGCTTTGGCGTATTTGAGATACACCACGCGGTTGTTACCTTTGGTTGCCATCTCGACATCCAACTTCTCAATCAGGTTTTTCAGGCGCTCACGCACTTTCGGGTCGCCAGAGATCAAGATGGCGTTGGTGCGTTCATCTGCCACTAATTTAGGCAGTAAATTGGCTGGGGTATTTTTGGCGTCTTGAGATTTGTTCAGTGCATCGACTATGCGCACCATTTCCGAGGCAGACGCGTTTTTCAGTTCAATCACTTCCACTTCGGTATCACCAGCCTGGTCGACACGTTTGATGATTTCCGCAAGGCGATTCACCACCGCCGCACGGCCAGTGATCAAAATGATATTGGCTGGGTCGTAGTGCACCACGTTACCCGCGCCGGCGTTGTCGATCAATTGGCGCAGCAATGGAGAGAGTTCACGTACCGATACATTGCGCACCGCAACGACGCGAGTGATGACGTTGTCGCCTTTCACGGTATCGTCACCCACCACCGGAATAGCAGACGTTTTTGAGTCTTTCGATTTAACGACTTTCAGTACGCCGTTTTCCATTTCCACCACAGCATAACCGTACACTTCCAACACATTGAGAAAGAAGCTGTAGTATTGCTCTTCATTCAGTACATCATAGCTGCGGACATCAATTTTGCCGCGCACTGACGGATCAACAATGATGGTTTTCTCCAGATTGCGTCCGACGATCGTAATGAATTCCTGAATGTCCGTGCCTTTAAAGCTCGCACTGAATTCGCTTGCCCACGCCCCGGACGTACAGGCTAGCGTCCCTGCCAGCAACCATGCGCTTTTGCTAAACCAATGTTTCACGTATATCTCCCACCACTTACGCTCTAGCGCCTAAGTATTAAAATTGGATGTAAATGTCATGTTGCTGACCATCACGCTCAACCGTCAGGTTGAGCTCTGTCAGCTCTGAAATTGAATCGAAAATTTTGCCCATCGCCGCCGGATCGGTCAGATCGTTGCCATTCAGCTGCACGGCAATATCGCCATCTTGTAGACCTACCGACTGGAAAAGCTGCGGATTTTTACCCGGGCTAACGCGATAACCGATCACTTGTTCGTCTTTCTTCACTTGGGATAAACGAACATATTGGAAAATCTTCTGCGGATCCGCGGTGATCTCTTCACGAATCTGCGCTAACTGGTCGTCGGTATCGGGCGGGTTATTCTTCGCAATGGTCGACGGAGCAGGCGAAGTGCTATCACCGAGTTTCTTGTACTCTAGCCCTTCGAGCATCACGGTTTCATCACGCCCTTCGTTATCGATGATCACCCGATCCACCAACACGGCTTTTAACTTGGCACGAGTCCCTTCAATTTCTTCACCCAAACCGTACGTCGCTTGCTGGCCTCGGTTGGCGATGACCGCCAAACTGGCACTCGGATTGCTACTCGCGACCGCACCGACCAACACCAAATTGAGTCGAGTTTTCGGTGCATCTTGCACCACAGGTGCTTTTACGACTGGTTTGGCTTTGTTTTCGTTGTAAGCACCAAACAAATTCATCGCCTGAAGCCCTGCAAGAGAGAGGCCCTGTTTATTGTTGCTTTGCCCTCCGGCTATCACAGGGGCTTGCCAAGCGACAATCTCATTTTTCTGTGGCTGCGTGAGCCAGACAACCTGGCCTAAAGTCCAGCCTGTCATCGCAATCAAAATGCCAGCTAAGATCTTGCTTACATGGCGCTGAATCTCGCCGTTATTCGCAATGACGCGAGCCAGTAGCGGGCTGCTTCTCAATCCAGCACTTAGCTCTGATGGTTTCACTGAGTTGATTCCTTGTTTGTTACGATTCAATGATCGCTCTTGTTATAGGCAGTTTTCTTCTATGATCTCACTGCGCTCTCTATTGACATTAGCACCTAACTCAAAAAAAGCAGGTTCACTGCTATGTTTTTGACTGTAATGGAATTGTCTAGTCAACAAAGAGCGGAGAACTATATCACAGCATAATAGTGACACGCTTTTCAAATTCCGTTTTTGCCAACTCCCTTGAAATTTTCGCTGCATGTCACCATTGTAAGGGGCAATAAGCAGCAATCATTCACAGCACTGATTAGAGAGTAAGACTTCCTATGAGTTCCCAACTTGACGCCGTTCGCTTAGATAAATGGCTATGGGCTGCACGATTTTATAAGACCCGTTCCATTGCCCGCAACATGGTCGATGGAGGTAAAGTCCACTATAATGGTCAGCGCACAAAACCAAGCAAAATAGTTGAAATTGGCGCAACAATTAAGTTACGCCAAGGAAATGACGAGAAAGTGGTGGTGATTGAGCAGATCTCAGATCAGCGACGTGGCGCGCCAGAAGCACAAAACCTGTATCGCGAAACCGACGAAAGTGTGACGAAGCGCGAAACACTGGCACAGCAGCGTAAACTCAACGCTAACCCAAGCCCTGAACGACGCCCAGACAAGAAGCAGCGTCGTGACATCATCAAATTTAAACTGCAGTAACAACGCCGGAAAAACCGACGAGGAATCCCTAAATGGCAAGCAATGTTTTGAACCGCTACTTATTTGAAGACCTTTCAGTGCGTGGCGAGTTGGTACAATTGGATGAAGCGTACCAGCGTATTATTTCGAGCAAGGAATATCCGGCAGCCCTGCAAAAACTGTTAGGCGAGCTGTTGGTGTCAACCACTCTGCTCACCGCCACACTCAAGTTTGAAGGTTCTATCACCATTCAATTGCAAGGCGATGGTCCGGTTTCTTTGGCGGTCATCAATGGCGACAACGAACAAAAAGTTCGTGGTGTCGCTCGCTGGGAAGGTGAGATTGCCGACGACGCCAGCCTGCACGATATGATGGGGAAAGGCTACCTTGTCATCACCATTGAGCCGAAAAAAGGCGAACGCTATCAAGGTGTGGTTGGTCTCGACGGCGACAACCTCACTCAAGTGATCGAAGGCTATTTTGCCAACTCAGAGCAACTTAAAACCCGCTTGTGGATCCGCACTGGCGAGCATCAAGGTCAAGCACACGCCGCAGGTATGCTGATTCAAGTCGTGCCAGATGGCACCGGCTCTGCCGATGACTTTGAGCACCTAGAACAGTTAACAAACACAGTGAAGAATGAAGAGTTATTCACGTTAGAAGCCAACGAGCTGCTGTATCGCTTGTACAACCAAGAACAAGTCCGCCTGTTTGAACCTCAGCCTGTTGAGTTCCATTGCGGCTGTTCTCGTGAGCGCAGCGGTGCCGCGATTGTCACCATCGATAAAACCGAAATTTATGACATTTTGGCCACCGAAGGATCCGTTTCTTTACATTGTGATTACTGCGGCACGACTTACTCGTTTGACGAGCCGCAAGTGGCTGAGCTCTACACCAACGCCACTTCTGAGCGTAAAACGCTGCATTAATTTCCTTGGATTATCAAGCACGTAATTTACCCGTCAAAAGGCCAGCGCAAGCTGGCCTTTTTGTGATCAAAGCCTAGTAAATCAATACTTTCCCGTAATTTAACAACCCCTTATTTTTTGTTAATTAATAATCCTTTAACGCTGGCGCAATGGTTTGCGTGCACGATAAACTATCTCGGCCAATATGTGACGGGACACCTAAAACCGCAGGAAAATTAAGGATAATTTTTGAACTATATCCCTGTTTTCTCCCCCACCCGTTGTTAGCATGGTGAGCAGAAAAATTAAAAGATTCTTACAAAATCCCTACAAAATCCTATAAGGAGCACCTATGACCGTTATGGAACATACTAAGGCTGCAACAATTGATTTAACCAAACATGGACTGCGCAACGTAAAAGAGGTTCTACGTAACCCAAGTTACGAAGTGCTGTTTGCAGAAGAGACACGTCCGGATCTCGAAGGCTACGAAAAAGGCGTAGTCACCGAGCTTGGCGCGGTCGCTGTCGATACTGGCGTTTTCACTGGCCGCTCACCAAAAGATAAATACATCGTGAAAGACGCAACGACGGAAGAAAACATGTGGTGGACATCCAGTGCAGTTCCGAACGACAACAAACCAATCACTCAGGAAGTGTGGAACGACATTAAAGAACTGGTGACCAACCAGCTGTCTGGCAAGCGTGTGTTCGTGATTGATGGTTACTGTGGTGCTAACCCTGACACGCGCTTAAGCATTCGCGTGATCACCGAAGTCGCTTGGCAGGCGCATTTTGTGAAGAACATGTTTATCCGCCCTTCCGAAGAAGAGTTGGCGACCTTTGAGCCGGACTTCGTGGTGATGAACGCCGCGAAATGCACCAACCAGAAGTGGCAAGAGCATGGTCTGAACTCGGAAAACTTTACTGTGTTTAACCTAACCGAGCGCACCCAACTGATTGGCGGTACTTGGTACGGCGGCGAAATGAAGAAAGGCATGTTCGCCATGATGAACTACTTCCTGCCGTTGAAAGGTGTCGCATCCATGCACTGTAGTGCCAACATGGGCAAAGATGGCGATGTCGCGATCTTCTTCGGCCTATCTGGTACAGGTAAAACGACCCTATCCACCGATCCAAAACGTGCGTTGATCGGCGACGACGAACACGGCTGGGATGATGACGGCGTATTTAACTTCGAAGGTGGCTGCTACGCGAAAACCATCAAACTGTCGAAAGAAGCAGAGCCAGACATCTACAACGCCATCCGTCGCGATGCGCTGCTAGAAAACGTCACAGTACGTAACGACGGTTCAATCGATTTTGACGACGGCTCGAAAACCGAGAATACGCGCGTTTCTTACCCGATTTACCACATTGATAACATCGTCAAACCCGTTTCTAAAGGTGGCCATGCTAACAAAGTGATCTTCCTGTCTGCTGATGCCTTTGGAGTATTGCCTCCCGTGTCTAAACTGACACCAGAGCAAACCAAGTACCACTTCCTCTCTGGTTTCACCGCCAAACTGGCGGGCACTGAGCGTGGCATTACCGAGCCAACGCCAACCTTCTCTGCCTGTTTTGGCGCTGCGTTCCTAACGCTACACCCAACCAAGTATGCAGAAGTCCTGGTCAAACGCATGGAAGAAGCGGGTGCAGAAGCGTACCTAGTGAACACCGGCTGGAATGGCAGTGGCAAACGTATCTCCATTCAAGATACGCGCGGCATTATTGATGCCATCCTTGACGGCTCGATTGAAGAAGCGCCAACCAAGCACGTGCCCATCTTCAATCTTGAAGTACCAACATCGCTTCCTGGCGTCGATCCAACCATCCTTGACCCACGCGATACCTATGTCGACCCACTGCAGTGGGAAAGCAAAGCCAAAGATCTGGCACAGCGCTTTATCAATAACTTTGCTAAATACACCGACAACGCCGAAGGTCAATCCCTCGTTTCAGCTGGTCCTCAGCTTGACTAAGTGATCGGATAACAAAAAGCATGCTCAAGCCCCTCATTCGAGGGGCTTTTTAGTTGAATCACGCGCCGATTTAAGACAAGCTTATGCAACACATGCAAGGAAGCAGCGAGAGTTTGTTCAATTAGGATGAAGAAAATAATCATAACCATCACTGTCTTGCTTTTGGTCGTCGCGATTATTCCACTCGCGCTTTTGTTTTCGCTGCAAACACGCTACGCGAGTCAGGTATTCAATCAACTCAATCAATGGCTACACTCTGGAGTCAGCGCTTCAGAAGTCCGCTACCAGTTTCCCTACCATTTTTCGTTTAAGAATCTGACCTTTGACCACCCTGATGTTAGCTATGTCGAACAACTCGATCTCTGGTTCAACCCGTCACTTTACCGTGATGGACAGTGGCAGTTAGACAGTGTGCTGATCGACGGCCTCAGCCTCCAACAAGGGCTAAGCAGCAATCCGCAAACTTGGCTGCGCGATACGGTTCATGTCCAGCAAATCGCCTTGTCTCACTTTGACTACGCCGACAAAGAGTTCAGCGCGCGCGGTCTTAACGTTCAGCTCAAGCAGCCATACTGGGAGACGACAGAACAATGGCTGCCGTATGCCGAGATTCAACTTTCCGCCGATCAAATCTATTGGCAAGGCGAGGCGTTCAACAAAACATTGCTCGATATGGACTATCGCCCGCAAGAGAGCACGGTATTTGGCCTCTCCTTCCTCTGGCGTGGTGGGCATATATCCGGTCAGGCAGAACAGTACGCGCAAGGCTGGTCACTGGTCAATGTCACCGTTGATGGTCTCACACTCTCAGATCAGCAAGTGCAGTCGATTATGGCCAAACCTTGGACAACGCTGGGCAACATTAGCCATATCAACAGCCTCGATGTGATGCGTAGCAGCATTGGTTACCAAGGCTATCAACTGGTCAATGTTGAGCTCTCCTGTGAAAATCTCACCTTACCGTTTGCGTGGTGGCAGCAAAGCGATGGCCTTTTTTCTCTCTCTGCGGAAAGCGTGCAAGACCAGCACAACGTGTGGATTGAACCTAGGCTCAGCCTGCGTCTCCATCCTGCGCAAATTGATATCGAAGAAGCCGCTTTTCTCTGGCAGCAAGGGAACGTGAGCTTTTCTGGCCGCATCACTCCGGACGCGCTGGCACTGAAACACGTGAACGTCAATAACGTGAAGTGGGCCGCTGAGCAGCCCGGTGAAGGAGAGTGGCTGAAACAGTTGCTTAGAAAGGCGAAAGAGGTTTCCGTTGAAACGCTGAATATCGAGCGCAGCCAATTTATCCAACTGATCCGTGAGCCCTATTGGCAACTGACTGGACTTAATATCGAAGGCCAGAATTTGCTGATTAAGCAAGATAGGCAACTTGGCCTTTGGCAAGGCGCGCTGAGCGCCAGCGCTGCCAATGCAAGCTACCAGAGTGCACTCAGCTCACACCCGATCATTGAAATGCACAGCACTCAAGGCAAGTGGCAAATGGATCGTTTGTTTGCCCCGCTGCAACAAGGCTATGTAGAGGGACAAGCCTCGCTTGACCTAACACAAATCAGCAAACCTTGGCAACTCACCCTCAATGCCGATGGCTTCCCAGCTGGGTTGCTGTTATCGCAGTTACCGCTGCCGTTGGAGATCAACGCGATAAGCAGTATCGATTTGCAAGCCGAGGGGTTGGCGGGCGATTGGGCGATGTTCTCCCATACCTTGTCGGGCGGGGTGTATGCGCAGTTGCATGAAGCGTATATCGAGGCCCAAGACAACAGCATTACGCCATTAATGCTATCGGAGCTCAGGCTCAATATGCAGCGAGGTAAGCTGTCACTCAGCCCGATCAACGTCAGCGGCCCGTCGATCACAGGCTACATCAGCGGGCAAGCGGACCTCGCAGCCGATGCTCCACAGGGTATCAGCTATCAGTTCGTGATTGGTTGTCAGCAGTTGAGTGGTGACCTTCTCTCGGATCAACACCAGCGCCGCAGCGAATGCGACGCGGCATTAAGCAGTGAAAGCCAACCCCCGTTAGCCACGCTGACTCAGTAGCTTTTTGTAATCGGGCAACAGCATATAAGTTCCCATGAACTCCACCGCCGCAAGCTCATCACTAAAAATAGTCACATGGATCACGATGCGCGCTTTGCGCCCAGAGGCGAGTCGGTCCAAATCGCCACTAATGCCATCCAGTGAGGTGCTGGCAATCGGGTTTTTCTCCACCGGATGACGGTAGCGAATGCGACTGTCCGCCAGAACAATGTCCCCAGTTAAACCGCGCTCTTTCAACAACAACCACGCCATGCCCCAGCCTGTTAACGTCGCCAGCGTGAATGCCGATCCCGCGAACAGGGTATTATGCGGGTTTAAATTGGGGTTGAGCTGCGCGCTGCACTCAAACTGATAACCCGTATACTGGTTGATTTTGATGCCCATTTTATCGCTGATCGGAATTTGTCTATCCCAGCGATCTTGCAATTCCGTACACCACTCCGGATTACGCAATACGTTGGCCATCGGATCGAGGGGCTTTACCATCTGCTGATGACGCACCGGGCCACGCTCATCGGTCAGTTCACCTCGACGTTCAAACCCATTTCTCTCGTAAAAGGAGATAGCGTCTTCACGGGCGTTACACACCAGACGCTTCGCCCCCTCTTGACGGGCGAGCGACTCCAACGCCACCAACACCAGCGAGCCCATGCCTTTGCCACGGCGAGTTCCTTTCACCGCCATATAGCGGATCTGACCCTCGCTATCCGGCGATATATACAGCCGACCAATGGCAATCGGCCGCCCTCGACCATCGACAATCATGCGATGGTGGCTCATACCGTCGTATTCATCGCGCTCTGAACCGATCGGCATACGCCACGGCTCGCGTAACATTTGCCAACGAAAGTGGTAATACTTGTTGAGTTGGTTATCTGTTTTCGGCGTGATCAGCTTAAACATAGAAATCCTTTTTCAAGTAAATAGGCTCCTGCCTTTACACCTGTAACCAGAAGGTTACCGGACCATCATTCACTAAAGATACTTTCATATCGGCCGCAAAGCGACCTCGCTCTGTCGGCAACACATGCTCGCACTGGTCTGAAAAATAGTCATACAAACGTTCAGCCTCTGTGGGGTGAGCGCCGCGAGAAAAGCCCGCACGAGTGCCTTTTTTGGTGTCGGCAGGCAAGGTAAACTGCGACACCACCAGCACTTTGCCCCCGACTTGCTGCACATTGAGATTCATTTTGCCGTCGTCGTCTTCGAACACACGGTAAGTGGTGACACGCTCCACCAATCGGCGAGCTTTGGCTTCGTCATCGTTTTTTTCAACGCCGAGCAGGACTAACAGCCCTTTTTCTATCTGCCCAACCACTTCACCATCGACGCGAACGGTGGCTTCACTTACTCTCTGAATCAGCGCTATCACTACTGCTATCCTCTTCTGCGGCCAACATTTTTTCTGCCTGAGAGTGTATCATTTCCGCGCTCAGTCTCCACTGTTCCTTCTCGCCCAATGCCGCCGTCACTTCCGCGCCGATCAGCACAATCAGCCAGCACAAATAGACCCAAACAAACAAAATAGGAATCGCCGCCAGTGCACCGTATATCACTTGGTAAGAAGGAAATTGCGTAATGTAAGCAGCAAAGCCTTTCTTACTCATCTCAAACAAAATCGCGGCGATGATCGCCCCGATGACCGCATGGGAAAAATGAACTTTTTTGTTCGGCACCAACAGATACAAACCGACAAAGGCGCAAAACGAGAGAATAAACGGCAGCCAGCGCAGCAGTAAATTGTACATGCCAGAAATTGCTTCGCTATCGAGCAGACGCAGCGAAGTCACATACGAGGTCGCGGCAATGCTGGTTCCGACCAAAATCGGCCCCAAGGTCAACACCATCCAATACATGGAAAACGAGAACACCGCACGGCGCTTTTTCCGCACCCGCCAAATGTAGTTGAGATTTTTATCGATGTTGGAGATCAGCATCAAAGCCGCAACAAAAAGGAAGGCCGCGCCGACGGCGGTCATTTTTCCGGTATTGGCGACAAAATCCTGTAGCGCGTTATGCACCGCATCCCCAGCGGCGGGGACAAAATGGGTAATGATAAAGCCTTGCAAGACAGTACCAACATTTTCAAACACGGGAAATTTAGACAATATTGATAGAAGCACCGTCATCAGTGGCACAATGGAGAGCAAGGTAATATAGGCCAAATAACCGGCGTTCACATTCACCCGATCGTGTTGCATTCGGGCAACTAAATAGCGCGCAAACGCGATTCCATTTCCGGCGAGGGTTTGCAATCTCAACTTGTCACTCCCAGGTAACTGGTTCATAGTCCTACCCATACGGCTCATGAAAAACTGATGGAAAATAAGCATGCCTTATTTTCTCGCAGTTATGCTATCAATTTTTTATCCTGTCCGCGCTACTCATCGAAAGGTCAATCATCATTAACTCACTCTCACCATCAAAATAACTAAAAAATAAACGGCAATAAAAAACCCCGGGAGAAACTGCCCGGGGTTTTCATTTCTTACAATAACATTATTCGCGATTACTTCGCTTCACGTGAAGCACGCTTACGGTCGCTTTCAGTGAGGAATTTCTTACGAATACGGATGCTTTCCGGTGTCACTTCAACCAACTCGTCGTCATCGATAAACTCAAGCGCTTGCTCTAATGTCATGATGATTGGTGTCGTCAGTACCTGCGCGTCATCGGTGCCCGATGCACGTACGTTGGTCAGTTGCTTACCTTTCAGCGCGTTGACGGTTAGGTCGTTGTCACGGCTGTGAATACCGATCACCATACCTTCGTACACTTCCACGCCGTGACCGATAAATAGACGGCCACGCTCTTGCAGGTTAAACAGCGCGTTGGTCAGTGCTTTACCCGCTGCGTTGGCAATCAATACGCCATTGACACGTTGACCAATGTTGCCACCTTTGTGTGGACCGTAATGGTCAAAAGTATGGTACAGAAGGCCGGAACCTGAAGTCAGTGTCATGAACTCGGTTTGGAAACCAATCAGACCACGTGAAGGCATGATGAAGTCAAGACGCACACGGCCTTTACCATCCGGTGCCATGTCTTTCAGCTCACCTTTACGCATACCGATTTTTTCCATGATACCGCCCTGATGCTCTTCTTGAACATCGATGGTCACGGTTTCAAACGGTTCCATCAACTGGCCGTTCTCTTCTTTCAGGATAACTTCAGGACGAGATACCGCTAGCTCGAAGCCTTCACGGCGCATGTTTTCGATCAAAATAGAAAGATGCAGTTCGCCACGGCCAGAAACGCGGAATTTGTCTGGATCTTCCGTTTGCTCAACGCGCAGTGCCACGTTGTGCACCAACTCTTTCTCAAGACGCTCAAGGATGTTACGTGACGTCACGTATTTGCCTTCAAGACCTGAAAAAGGTGAGGTGTTCACTTGGAACGTCATGGTCACGGTTGGCTCGTCAACAGACAGCGCTGGCAGCGCTTCCACTTTGTTTGCGTCACAGATGGTGTCAGAGATTTTCAGCTCGCCAAGACCGGTAACCGCAATGATGTCACCTGCGGTCGCTTGTGCCACTTCATGGCGCTCAAGGCCAAGGTAACCGAGTACCGTACCCACTTTACCGTTACGAACTTTACCATCCGCACCGACAATGCTTACTTGTTGGTTTGCTTTCACTTTACCGCGCTTGATACGACCCACGCCGATAACACCAACGTATGAGCTGTAATCCAGCTGAGAAATTTGCATTTGTAGTGGGCCATCAAGGTCCACTTCTGGCGCAGCAACCACATCGACGATCGTTTGGAACAACGGTTCCATGTTCTCGCCTGTTTCGCCTTCTTCCAGTGTCGCCCAGCCATTCAGCGCTGACGCGTAAACCACTTTAAAGTCCAGCTGTTCGTCTGTCGCACCTAGGTTATCGAACAGATCAAACACTTGATCCATTACCCAGTCAGGACGTGCGCCAGGACGGTCAATTTTGTTGATAACCACGATAGGCTTCAGGCCATGCGCAAACGCTTTTTGCGTTACAAAACGCGTTTGTGGCATTGGGCCGTCCACCGCGTCAACGATCAGCAGTACACAGTCAACCATCGACATAATACGCTCAACTTCACCACCGAAGTCCGCGTGTCCTGGGGTGTCTACGATGTTGATGCGGTAATCGTTCCAGTTGATGGCGGTGTTTTTCGCCAGGATGGTGATGCCACGCTCTTTCTCGATGTCGTTCGAGTCCATGACTCGCTCTTCAATGTCACCGCGAGATTGCAAAGTGCCTGATTGTTGCAGCAATTTGTCAACCAGTGTGGTTTTACCGTGGTCAACGTGCGCGATGATCGCGATATTTCTTAATTTATCAATCTGTGGAGTCGTCATGGATTCTGATTCACTTGTTTAAAAACGACGCTAAAAACATGGTTGTTTTTTCGAGCGGCGGTTGTTTGATTAAAAAAACGGCCATAATGTACCAGATTTTGATAAAAAACCCAGAAATATGTGATCAGCTCGTGATTATTTTTCGCCAAGTAAAGACTAGTCGCCAAGGCGTATTTCGGCCATTTTTTTGCTAGAAAAAGAGTATGCACATTAACACATTTCTCGATTGACAAGATGCCCAAAGACGGGCTGAATGAGAGACGGTTTTGGCTTATTCTGGTGCAAACTCGCCACATTAGCACCAAAATGGTGCATTTAAAGATCATTTTGGTGCATCGAACACACCAAAATGGCGAGATGAAACACTAAAGCTATGAAATATAAGGACTTAAAAAATTGGCACAGTTTTAGCTTTGTAAGAATCAGCATCGATTAATACCAATGTAAAGAAATTAATCAATGCTAGATTCAACAACGAATCTGGCCAATACCGCTTTAATAACACTGGAGGTTATCCAAGATGTCAGTAGAAAACGTTCTATCGCTTATCCAAGAAAACGAAGTTAAGTTTGTTGACCTGCGTTTTACCGATACGAAAGGTAAAGAGCAACACATTTCTATTCCTGCACACCAAATCGATGCTGACTTCTTCGAAGACGGTAAGATGTTTGATGGTTCTTCTGTCGCAGGCTGGAAAGGCATCAACGAATCAGACATGGTGATGATGCCTGATGCGTCTTCTGCGGTACTTGACCCATTCACTGAAGAAGCGACTCTGAACATCCGTTGTGACATCCTTGAGCCTGCAACCATGCAAGGCTACGACCGCGACCCACGTTCTATCGCAAAACGCGCGGAAGATTACCTACGTTCTACTGGCATCGCAGACACCGTTCTTGTCGGCCCAGAGCCAGAGTTCTTCCTATTCGACGACGTGAAATTCTCTACAGACATGTCGGGTTCTTTCTTCAAGATTGACGACGTAGAAGCGGCATGGAACACAGGTTCAGATTACGAAAACGGTAACAAAGGTCACCGTCCTGGCGTGAAAGGGGGTTACTTCCCAGTCGCTCCTGTAGACTCTTCTCAAGACCTGCGTTCTGCTATGTGTCTAGTAATGGAAGAGATGGGCCTAGTGGTTGAAGCGCACCACCACGAAGTGGCAACGGCAGGTCAAAACGAGATCGCGACTCGCTTCAACACGCTAACAGCAAAAGCGGACGAGATCCAAATCTACAAGTACGTGGTTCACAACGTAGCGCACGCCTACGGCAAAACTGCGACCTTTATGCCTAAACCACTGGTTGGCGACAACGGCTCAGGCATGCACGTTCACCAATCTCTGGCGAAAGACGGCGTTAACCTCTTCGCGGGTGACAAGTACGGCGGCCTTTCAGAAACGGCTCTGTACTACATCGGTGGTATCATCAAGCACGCTCGTGCACTGAACGCGCTGACCAACCCATCAACCAACTCGTACAAGCGTCTGGTTCCTCACTACGAAGCGCCTGTTATGCTGGCTTACTCTGCGCGTAACCGTTCTGCGTCTATCCGTATCCCTGTGGTACCAAGCCCGAAAGCGCGTCGTATCGAAGTACGTTTCCCAGATCCAGCAGCGAACCCATACCTAGCGTTTGCCGCGATGCTGATGGCAGGTCTTGACGGTATCAAGAACAAGATCCACCCAGGGGAAGCGATGGACAAAGACCTTTACGATCTGCCTGCAGAAGAAGCCGCAGAGATTCCAAAGGTTGCAGAATCACTCAAGCAAGCTCTTGAGTGCCTAGACAGTGACCGTGAGTTCCTAACCGCGGGCGGCGTATTCTCTGATGATTTCATCGATTCTTACATCGAACTGAAAACCAAAGACGTTGAGCGCGTTAACACCGCTGTTCACCCACTGGAATTTGAACTGTACTACTCAGTGTAATTCACTCAGTGCAAATGTAACTCGGATTGCACTTTTTATCAGGCTCGCCTCGCAGGCGGGCCTTTTTCATATTCTCCCGCCAGAAATCGAGTAATAACATGTGGTTTGCATAAAAAAATAGCCAACAGCCAAGCGCATCCGATCATATCGGGCGCGGGTTGTCATTATGTGAAACCGCATCTCTTTGGAGGTGAAAGATGATAAAAAGACTTTCTCTGCTACTTGTATTGCTCAGCTCTCTTGCGCACGCACAGACCGTATACACTTGGGTCGACGCCGATGGCGTGCTTCATTTTAGTGATACCCCCGGCACTGGTGCGAAAAGCATTACGCTACCGGATTTGGACGCCAGTGCGCCTGCACCACACGTTGAATCAACGCAAAAGATGGACGCTGCGCAACCCAACACCACGCAGGCTTCTTCAGCAAAAGAAACGGCGGTTGAACCCGCGCAGCCAAGCTCGTCGGATGAAGCCCCCGCCGAATTACAGCTGAGTATGGCGTCTCCAGCGAATGACGCCACCATTCGCAGCAATCGCGGCCTTATCTTTATTCGCATGGAAAGCAATCGCAAATTGGACGTTGGTGAACAACTGCAACTGCTACTCAACGGACACCGTTATGGTGCACCGCAAACCAGCTTGACTTGGCAGCTAAAAAACATTGACCGTGGCACCCACACACTGGCCGTGCAGGCTTACAGAAACGGCAAGATAATTGCATCATCCAGCCCTATATCAGTGCATTTGCATCGCACCAGTATTAAATAGTGGCTTGAGTCGCAAGATAAGCATCTGAACGCCTTAGAAGACGCTTTCACTTCTCCCCTTAATCCGCCATACTGGCTGCCATTGCACCAATTTAGTGCATTGCACCAAACTATGACAACGACAAGGATGTGATTGTGAATTCAGCGCTTTCAGACACAATTCTCAGCAATATGGTGACCGCAACCCTGATCCTCGATGATGGGTTGCAGGTTAAACACGCCAACCCGGCGGCCGAGCAACTCTTCGCGCAAAGCGCCAAACGCATCATCCACCAACCGCTGTCACAATTGATCCAACACGCCTCCCTCGATTTAGCCTTGCTCTCACAACCGCTACAAAGCGGCCAAAGCATCACGGACAACGACGTCACTTTCGTTGTTGATGGTAAGCCGCTGCTGCTGGAAGTGACGGTAAGCCCTATCTCCATTGAGCGTGAACCGATGCTGCTGGTAGAGATGCGCAAGGTTGACCAGCAGCGGCGTATTACCCAAGAGATGAACCAACACGCGCAGCAACAAGCGGCCAAACTTTTGGTCAGAGGCCTAGCGCACGAGATCAAAAACCCCTTAGGCGGGTTGCGCGGCGCGGCGCAGTTGCTGGAGAAGATGCTGCCCGATCCGAGCCTGACCGAATATACCCAGATCATCATTGAACAAGCGGATCGGCTGCGCACGCTGGTCGACCGTCTACTTGGCCCGCAAAAGCCGGGCAAAAAGCAAGAAGCCAATCTGCATCAGGTTTTGGAAAAAGTACGCCAATTGGTCGAGCTGGAATCACAGCAAAAACTGCTGATTGAACGCGATTATGATCCAAGCCTGCCAGACATTTACATGGATGCAGACCAAATTGAGCAGGCGATGCTAAATATTGTCAGCAACGCGGCACAAGTTCTGGCCAACCAAGACGACGGCCTGATCACCATACGCACCAGAACGGTGCATCAAGCCAATATCCATGGCCACCGCTGTAAAGTGGCCGCGCGAATTGAAATCATCGATAACGGCCCCGGTATTCCGGTCGAGCTGCAAGATACCTTGTTTTACCCCATGGTCAGTGGACGAGAAGGAGGCACCGGACTTGGGCTTTCTATCTCGCAAAATCTGATAGATCAACATAACGGCAAAATCGATGTCGAAAGCTGGCCTGGGCACACCAATTTCACCATTTATCTGCCAATTTAATGCTGCAAGGAATAGACCATGAGTAAAGGATATGTTTGGGTTGTCGACGACGATAGCTCCATCCGCTGGGTGATGGAAAAGACCCTCTCTTCCGCCAATATCAAGTGCGAAACCTACGCCAATGGTGAAAGCGTGTTGATGGCGTTAGAGCGAGAAGTCCCTGATGTGTTGGTGTCCGATATTCGCATGCCTGGCATTGATGGCATTGAATTGCTGCAACAAGTGCACAGCAAGTGCCCCGATTTGCCTGTGATCATCATGACGGCGCACTCCGATCTCGACGCCGCGGTCAACGCCTATCAAAAAGGCGCGTTTGAATATCTGCCCAAACCGTTTGATATCGACGAAACGCTGACGTTAGTGGAACGCGCCATCGCTCACGGCCAAGAACAAAAGCGCGAGCAGATGGCCTCGGGCAATCCACTCAGCACCCATACGCCAGAAATCATTGGTGAAGCGCCCGCGATGCAGGAAGTGTTTCGCGCCATCGGCCGGCTTTCACGCTCCTCTATCTCTGTGCTGATCAACGGTGAATCAGGCACGGGTAAAGAGCTGGTCGCTCATGCGCTGCATCGACACAGCCCAAGAGCCAGCAAGCCGTTTATCGCCCTCAACATGGCCGCGATTCCAAAAGATCTGATTGAGTCGGAGCTGTTTGGCCACGAAAAAGGCGCTTTTACTGGGGCAAACTCGGTGCGCCAAGGACGGTTCGAACAAGCCAACGGCGGCACCCTGTTTTTGGATGAGATAGGCGATATGCCGCTCGATATTCAAACTCGCCTACTGCGCGTGCTCGCCGATGGGCAGTTTTATCGTGTCGGCGGCCACTCGCCGATCAAAGTTGACGTGCGGATTGTCGCCGCCACCCACCAAAATCTCGAACGTTTGGTGCAAAATGGCGATTTCCGAGAAGACCTGTTTCACCGCCTCAACGTTATTCGAGTGCAGATCCCGGCGTTGCGCGAACGCAAACAGGATATAGAAAAACTGACTCAGCACTTTTTACTGCGCGCCGCCGATGAGCTAGCGGTGGAAGCCAAAACACTGCATCGCAGTACCTTAGATATTCTCTCGCGTCTCAATTGGCCCGGGAACGTGCGTCAGTTGGAAAACATCTGTCGCTGGTTGACCGTAATGGCCAGTGGCAGCGAAATTTTACCGGGCGATCTGCCGAGTGAACTGCTGCAAGAGAAAAAGAGCAGCGAGGAAGAAAACGCGGCAGGGACTTGGCAGGAGATTCTCGCCAGTTGGGCGCGAAAAGAACTCAGCTCTGGGGAAAAAGAGCTGCTGACATACGCACTTCCACAATTCGAACGTATACTGTTAGAAGCAGCACTTGAGCACACCAACGGTCACAAACAAGACGCAGCCAAAGTACTCGGCTGGGGACGTAATACCTTGACACGTAAATTAAAAGAGCTTTATTGACAACGAATAGAGAAATTCATTGAGGTTCGCCATCGTTTAGCGAACCTCATTGGCAGCAGGGATAGTAAAGCACGATGGCAGAGATGGCTTCCAATAGCAAAATTTCCTTAAAAACCGCGGTCATTGTGCCTTTGGTGGTGATCTTTTTGCTCTCAATCAGTGTGGTGATTTTAGTACAAAAGCGCAGTTACGAAGAGGCGGTGCATGATCTGAGTGACAAGCAGCTCTCCGCCTTAACCGAAAACGTGCGCAACAGTTTAACCAGTTATCTCGGCGCCCCGTTTGACGCCGGGCTCAGTATGGCGCATACCATTGGCTTCAACCATTTGTATAAACCCGATGACACCACTGCGTTGCAGCACTACTTTCTGGACGCCTTTCAAACCATTTATGCCCCGATTGCCCAGCTAGACGTGATTGGATTTGGCTCGGAAGCGGCCGATTATGTCGGACTACGTAAAGAGAGCGATGGTAGCCATACCCTGATGGTGCAAGATGATCGCACCAACAGCAAACTGGTGATTTATCAGGGCGACACCATCAGCGAGAACATCCGCTCTGTGATTGACAACTACGACCCGCGAGTGCGTCCTTGGTACACGCCAGTTGCCCAAGAGCGACGCCCGATGTGGTCTTCCATTTACGCCAACGCCGACGAAAGACAAGAAATCACTCTCTCCGCTCTCGCTCCGGTGTACGACCAGCAGCAATTTGTCGGCGTCGTGGTCACCGATATTCGCATCAACACCTTCAATAATTTTCTCTCCGCATTGAAAGAAAAAACCAAGGCTTCGGTCTATGTCATGGACGAAAAGCAGCGCTTGATCGCACACTCTTCGCCAAGCAGCGTGGTCTCTTGGGGTACCGATTTGTCGAAAAAAGGCGACCGTTTGCTAGCAAGCGAAAGTGCCGACCCCATCATTAAACGCCATGCCGATGCGGTGAAAAGCCAACAAATGTTGGAGAAGAGAGCGGCGCAACGCTTTGAGTTTCTGGCCCACGATGGCCGCTACTTCAGCCTGATCTCGCCCTACACCGACGAATATGGCTTAACGTGGTATATCGGCATTTCAATTTCTGAATCACAGCTCCTGGGCGTATTGCCCAAAGCGCAGCAAGAGAGCTGGATCGTTGGCTTATCGGTGGGGACCATCGGCGTTTTGTTCTGTATGGTGATTTTTAGCCGCATTACCCATCCCATCACCACCACGGCCACTGCCGCGAAAAACTTGGCCAATGGGCACTGGGAAAGTGCCATGCCCAAACCCGGTTTGATCTACGAAACCAGCCTGCTGGTCACAGCGTTCAATGAGATGGCCAATAACCTTCGAGTCTCCTTTAAAGCGCTGCGCAACCAGTTGGTTTATGACTCGCTCACCAAACTCTACAGTCGAGAAGGGTTGGTTGATGCGAGTCGTCGCGTGCATCCCTCTCAAAGTGGCAGCCTGTTTTTGCTTGGCGTCAATCGCTTTCGCGACATCAATGACAGCGTCGGACATCACAAAGGCGATCAACTGCTGATCAGCATCTCTGAAAGACTCAAAGACTTGTTTGATGATAATTACATTCTCGCCCGCACTGGAGGCGATGAGTTCGCCATCTACGCGCCACGAGTGACCAGCGCCGAAGAGATAACCGTGACCGTTAACCGGCTGCAACAGCTGTTTATCGCGCCATTTTATATGGGTGAGGAAAGCGTGGTGATGAAGGTGTCGATTGGGGTGGTATGTACCGACAGCGAGAGCGACATGATCCGTTGGTTACGTAACGGCAGCATTGCACTGAGTAACGCGAAACAAGATCATACCTCGGTCAGCCACTACCGTCCCGAGATGGCAGACGCGTCCAAGTTTCGCACCCAAATGCTGGCGCGCATTCAAGATGGCATCAACAGCCAAGAATTCATCCCTTACTACCAACCGATTATTGAACTGGAGAGCGGCAAAGTCGTCGGTGCAGAAGCATTGGCCCGCTGGCTGAGTAAGCAAGGCATCGTATCACCACTCGATTTCATCCCGATTGCCGAAGACAGTGGCATGATTAAGGATATAGGCAGCCAAATATTGCAACGCGCCTGCAAAGAGACCGCTCAAGCAATCGCAAACAACCTCTGGCAAGGTGACTTCCAGTTACACGTTAATATCTCCGTCAACCAACTATCACGCGAAGATTTTGTCGCGGAAGTCGGGCAAATTTTGCTGGAAACGGGACTACCCGCCACCAACCTCACTCTGGAGATCACCGAGTCGCGTCTGGTCGACAGCGCCCCAACCACCTTAAATAACATGCACAAGCTGCGACGCCTTGGTGTCGGCATTGCGATTGATGATTTTGGTACCGGCTACTCATCACTGGCGTATTTGCACACCTTACCGTTTGATTGCCTGAAAATCGACCGAGCCTTTGTCGATAAACTCAGCCGCGAGGAACTCAATAACTCTGTGGTCGCTGCCATCGTCAACATCACCCGAGGCTTTAACGTCAGTGTGGTGGCGGAAGGGATAGAAACCGACTTGCAAGCCGAATTGCTCTCTGAGTTGGGTTGTCCGTTGGCTCAAGGTTTCTTATACAGCCGCCCTGTGCCCTTTGCCGATTGGCCAAGTAACTTATTAGCTAACAAGTAAGTGGGTTGAAAAATCAGTTAATTGGCCAATAAGTTGCGCGCAAAGTTAAAGTAGCAACATAAACAAAAATGCCAGCGTCTTGCTGGCATCTTTTATTGCATATAGCATTCTTTCGCTAAATGACGCGTGAGAATTGCTGTTGCCGCGCTTTGGCACGTAGGTATTTGTCAAAGCACATGCAGATATTGCGGATCAGCAGACGACCACGCAATGTGACACGGATTTCACGCTCATCAACGTCCACTAATCGATCATCAATAAAGGTCTGCAGCAGTTGCAGATCTTCTTTGAAGTAGTGGTTAAACGTCACTTTGAACTGCGTTTCAATCGCTTTTTTATCCAGCTTGAAGTTGCAAATCAATTGCTTAATTACCTCACGGCGCAGCAAGTCGTCAGCGTCAAGCGCCACCCCTTTCCACAACGCATGGCGCAATTCATTGACTTGAGCGTAGTATTTCTTCAGCTCTTTCTGATTCTGCGCGTAGGCGTCGCCAATCATCGAAATGGCCGAGACACCAAAACCGACTAAGTCACATTCACCTTGGGTGGTATAGCCTTGGAAATTACGATGCAACACGCCTTCTCGCTGGGCAATAGCCAGTTCATCATCCGGTTTGGCAAAGTGGTCCATACCGATAAACTGATAACCCGCTTCGGTTAAGGTGGTAATGGTTTGCTGCAAAATTGCCATTTTTTCTTCGGCTTTGGGCAGCATCTCATCTTTGATTTTACGCTGCGCGGCAAATAACTGCGGCATGTGGGCGTAATTAAACACCGACAAACGACCCGGCTGCATTTGCAGCACTTGGGCTAATGTTTTTGCAAACGACTCGCGGTTTTGCTTGGGTAAGCCATAGATGAGATCAAGGTTGGTCGAGCGGAAACCGAGCTGCTTGGCCCGTTCGACCATGGCAAAAATAAAGGCTTCATCTTGCTCACGATTGACCAGCTTCTGCACTTCCTTGTCGAAATCTTGCACACCAATGCTCAGGCGGTTAAACCCTTCCTGCCGCAAATGGTCGAGAATATCGAGTTCAATCTCACGCGGATCGACCTCAATACTGATCTCCGCATTGGCTTCAAAATCAAACTCTTCCCGCAGCAAGGTCATCAGCCGCGACAACTGTTTGGCCGTTAGAAAGGTCGGCGTACCACCACCAAAATGCAGTTGCGTTACCTGTCGACCATGCAGCAGTGACGCGCGCTGGCGAATTTCATGCTCCAGCACATCAAGGTACTCATCCGCTTTATGCGAATGGCGAGTAATCACTTTATTGCAGCCGCAGTAGTAGCAAAGCTTATGACAGAAAGGAATATGCACATAAAGAGAAAGTGGACGCTCAGGGTACTGCGAGCATGCCATGTCATAGTCAGAAATGGTAAACGCTTCGTGAAACTCCAACGCCGTCGGATAAGAGGTATAGCGAGGACCAGAATAGTTGTACTTGTCCAATACCGCTTGGTCCCAAACGATCTGTTGGTTCGATTCAAGAGTCTGATTCGACATGGTGTTACTTCCGTAAAATCCTGTGAGCCGCTATTTTGCCACATCCAAAATAGGGAGATAGCGCGATATTGTGGCTTTTTAAGCGCCAATCGTTAGAAGTGCTAGCGCGATCACGATAGCCCCGCACAGCAGGGCCATCGATTAGATCATCTGAATGTTGATCTGGTTGTTGAGCGGCTGCACTCTTTTGCGCAGTGCTTTCAGCTCTTCGACAATCGCCTCACTAAGACGGCCTTCGGCCTTATGACGCTCAAGGTTTTGCTTCATGCGCTCTTTTTTCTCAAGCGCCTGACGCGCTTCACCGCGTGGCATGTCTTTGACAATGTGGTACAGCTCAGCAATCGCTGGGTATTCGGCATCGAAATCCACACGTTGCTCTCCTTGCACATAATCCATGATGCAATAGACACGAATGCTGATTTCAGACAGATCGCACTGTCCTTGAATCCCCGCCATACACAAGATATTGACGTTGTCGAAAATATTGGCATTGCGTTTCTCGATCGCCAACTTCTGATGCTGCTGTTGCAACTCCTTTTGCTTCTTTAACTGGAGCAGAAGGTAGCCTGCATAACACGCCAAACCCAGAATGATGGCACCACCAATTATGGCTAGTAAGGTGACATTCATCGCACTGCTTACCCTTTGTAGTCGTCCATGTTGAAGTCTTCAAAATCCGCCAGCAGCTCATCGTCTGAACGAGCTTTGCGCGTTGGTGCTTCATCTTGAAACTCTTCGTCGTCTTCGGGTTCGAGCAAACCAAGTTGCTTCATCAACTGCTCAATGCGGTCCAGTTTCGCGTCAACGTACTGCTGCAAGCCGCGACCTAGGTTTTCACCGGCCTCAATACGATCAAGCAACACATTCAACTGGGCATCGTTTTCCAGCATTTCGAGCTCTTGTTCTGCCGACAGACGACGCTCTTGCTTAGTCAACTTCTTCGCAGGTTCGACAATCAGTGGGATTTTCTTCTTGCTGCCAAGACGCGGATCTCGCACTTGATTGGCCGACTGTTTCTGCTTGGCTTGATCTTCTGCGTTACGAGCACCGGCTTTCAAACCTTTGTGCTTTTTCTCTTTTTTGCGCAAACGTCCTGCGACATCCGACTCAGAACGGTTACGGGTAACTACAAATTCAGGCGCGCCTGCGGCACCTGGTTTTCTCGATTTTTTCTTACGACTCATTACTGGGTCTTCCTCAGTAAAATTACATCTTTGCCAATAAATTCAAGTTCGAGCTTATCCCGCTCTGCCAGAAACTGAAACGTTGCTTGGCTAAAAAAGATCACATGTGTGGGATCATTTTTGTAATGCCAATGGGCAAACGCCTCAACATTGATGACCATTTTTGTCATCAGGCCTATCCAGCCTCCAGGCTTAACCAAATTCAACCATTGTTGCCACACCTGAGCAGGTTGATAGAGATGCTCAATCACCTCTGTGGCTGTCATGAAGTCGTACTGCTCAGCCAACACACTGGTCTGTGGGTGGTAATAAATATCGTACAACGCCATGGTGTGACCACGCTCAGCCATCATCAATGAGAGCGTTGGCCCGGGTCCGCAACCAAAATCCAACCCGGTTGATTGCGGTTTAATCCGTTCCTGAAGAGGGTCAGCGATGCGCGCTAAAAAGCGCCGATAACCTGCATCCTGCGGATTATTCTCATGCAGATCATAGTGAGCTTTTTCGCTTTTTGCATCCAGACGCTGGTTCGGATGGACAAACACCAAATGGCATTGCTTACACTGCAAATACTCGCGGTGTTTGTCGACAAAATAAGGCTGAATGTGCTCATGCTGACATAAAGGGCAGGTAGGCATACTGACTTCCTCAAACAGGGATGCGCAACATACCAGAAAGTCCGACAGGATTGGAGGGGCCGCGGGCAAAATATCGCCAATTTCAGAAAAAAACGGCCGAAATAAAAAAAGCGACAGGCATGCTGTCGCTTTCTGAACCGCCACAAGTGGCAAAAACTGTGTTGCACTCAGTTAGTGCACCAATATTCCGTTTGTTTTTTGTGCTTCCCTGCCAAAAGGTGTTGTTCGTCATCATCCTGATGAGTTTTGGCTTTCCTTCGACTTCCTGTATCAAGGCTTATCCGTTAAGCCTGGATCCTTTGCACTGTCTTAACCTTTAGACGAGGTGACCATCCGTATCTGACCAACATCCTGTCGATCTGAGCTCCCTTCTCCGGCTTTCGAACAACTCCCTTGCCCGCATCCGTGGAGACCACCTTGGCCTGATTTCCTTTACCAGCGTCCTGCTGATAGTGCTAATTTACTTGCTCATCAAATTGAAACAAGTCGCTTAGCACGATTTATTGGCTCGTTTTTAAACTAAGTTAAATACTTTCTGCTTTTCATAAAGTTAGAAAAACTTGGTAGACAAAGAGGCAAAAACGAATGGCAAATCTCTTACAAAATGATCAGCAAAATGTCCGTTTGCAAAAGAACATGGCGGCAAAAAAGTGTGATAATGTGCGAAAAAGAAAACGCCCTAGTAACAGGCCAGGGCGTTTTCCTACAACATGTGCTCGAGCGGTTAGGGGTGAAATTAGTGAAGACCACCAACGTATTGAGACAGGGTGTTAATGTCATCGTCGGTCAGTTTCTTCGCGATATCACGCATCA
The DNA here is from genome assembly GCF_000960595.1 of Vibrio sp. S234-5. Taxonomy (NCBI): domain Bacteria; kingdom Pseudomonadati; phylum Pseudomonadota; class Gammaproteobacteria; order Vibrionales; family Vibrionaceae; genus Vibrio; species Vibrio sp. S234-5. The sequence goes on along the minus strand of NZ_JZAM01000384.1, from coordinate 36,928 downwards.
TCGCATTCATATCGTTGCCACGGGATGATTCGCGGAATTTTTGTAGCTGAGCTTTGATGTAGTCAGCATGCTGACCGGAAATTTTCGGGAAACCTGAAAGCTCGGTACCATTGCCGCGCGGACCATGACACGCAACACATGCGGTTAAACCACGCTCTGCGTCACCTGCGGTGTACAATACTTTACCCGCATCGACCACGCTTTCCGGTGTCGTGTTTGGAGAAATTGGCAGGGAAGAGTAGTAAGCTGCCAAATCCGCCATGTCCTGTTCTGTCAATGGCATCGCCATTGCGCTCATAACCGGATCATAACGTCCTTGCTTACCCGCACTTTCCATACCTAATTTGAGATCTTTCAACTGCTTCTCAATATATTTGGCATGCTGACCAGCAAGCTTTGGATACATGGTGAGTAGACTGTTGCCGTCAGCACCGTGACACGCAACACACGTTTGGGATTTTGCTTTGCCAGCCTCAATATTACCTTGGGCCCATACTGAGCAGCTGGCTAAAAGACTCAAAATTAGCGCTAATTTCTTCATGACATTCCATTATAATTATCAAGCTTCCAGTACCACGGAAGGTGAACAGACCGAGTACACTCATGGTACAATAGGCGACCTTATGCCGAGCACGGTTATTTTACACAATTTCACAAAAAAGTAATCAATCGACTACACAAAGTCGAGATGGAGTTAACAGTGAGCGTAAAAATTCATTACCAAAATACGCATTTCATCACCAGTGCGCCTGATATCCGCCACCTGCCAGCCGATGAGGGCATCGAAATTGCGTTTGCAGGACGCTCAAATGCTGGGAAATCCAGTGCACTAAACCGATTAACCAACCAAAAAAGCCTAGCGAAAACCTCAAAGACGCCAGGCCGCACGCAGCTTATCAACTTGTTCAAAGTGACGGATGGCTGCCATATTGTCGACCTTCCTGGCTATGGTTTTGCCCAAGTTCCGCTGGAAATGAAGCAGAAGTGGCAAAAATCGCTGGGTGAATATCTGCAAAAACGCCAATGTCTACAAGGATTGGTGGTGTTGATGGACATCCGCCATCCAATGAAGGATCTCGATCAACAGATGATTGCTTGGGCAATTGAGAGTCGTATCCCAGTCCAAGTTCTTCTCACGAAAGCGGACAAACTCAAGAGCGGTGCACGCAAAGCAGAACTACTCAAAGTTCGCCAGTTAGCGGCAACCTTTGGTGGTGACGTGCAAGTCGATCTGTTTTCATCATTGAAAGGGATTGGCGTGGATCAGTTACGAGCCAAACTCGACGAATGGTTTGCACCAGCACTCGCCCATCTATTGGACGAAGAAGCAGACCAAGAAAACGACTAGCCTCGCGATACAAGATTATCGATCAAAGCTCTGCCTATGCAGGGCTTTTGTTTTTTCTGCCGCCAGAAACAAAAATCCCCGCCATCCTGGCAGGGAAACGGGAGAGAAAAATGGTAATTATTATTATGGGCCAGAGCATTACTGAACTGGTCACGGATTTCAAGAGTTCGCGCGCTGAGAATATTGGGCTGCTGACTAAAAACCAACTGCAACAACAAAGCCTAAGCTACTGATATATAAAAATTTAAAACCAAAACACTCACATTAAATATGCAGTTAGTTTTTTAAGAGAATTAATAATAGTGTGATTGGTAAAAATTTACAGAACGGATTTTCAACGACAAATACGGTAGAACACGGCCAAAGGCGGTATAAACAGAGCGGAACAAGAGAAAAGTAACTAATTTATTGAAAATTAATAAATTTTATTTTGGGCAATAAAAAACGCCCCAGTCAAAACCTGACTGGGGCGGCTGAATCAGCCTAATCCAATAACGTGAAACAAAAGGTCTGAAAGATAGAACATCTTACCTCTGTACCCTACGAGGATTAATGTACAACAATTGGTCATAATTGCAAACTTTTTTTGTAGTTTATTTTCATGAAACCTTTATTAAGCTACAACTCAACAATTTCTCTTTGAACTTATTTAGATACAAAAAAAAGCCAGAACTTGTGCTCTAGCTCATACAATTTATCCGTTTTCGCACAAAAAGTGATTAGTGCGCCTGATCCCAGTTATCACCATGGCCTGCATCTGCGACAAGAGGGACTTTCAGCTGCGCTGCAGATTCCATCAATTCCTGTACTTTACTTTCAATTTCGGCCAAAGATGACTCTTCCACTTCCAGAACCAGTTCATCGTGTACTTGCATCAACAGTTTAACCCGACCATCGCCCTCTTGCTCGATCCACTGATCAACCAAAAGCATCGCTTTCTTGATGATGTCTGCCGCCGTGCCTTGCATCGGTGCGTTGATCGCCGCACGCTCCGCCGCTTTACGACGCATCACGTTACGTGAGGTAATTTCCGGCAAATGCAATCGCCGGCCAAAAATGGTTTCGACATAACCGAGTTCAGACGCCGTGCTGCGAGTATCTTCCATATACTGCATAACGCCGGGGTAGCGCTCGAAGTACTTATCCATATAGCCCTGCGCTTCGCCACGCGGAATGCCCAACTGCTTCGCCAGACCAAACGCACTCATGCCGTAGATCAAACCAAAGTTCACCGCTTTAGCGCGGCGGCGCTGCTCGGAGGTGACTTGATCGATGCTAACGCCGAGAATTTCCGCAGCGGTCGCGGCGTGAATGTCTTTGCCCTGCTGGAAGGCATCCAACAAAGCCTGATCACCGGAGAGATGCGCCATAATACGCAGCTCAATTTGCGAGTAGTCCACCGCAAGAATTTTGTAACCATGCGGCGCAACGAAAGCCTGACGAATACGACGCCCTTCTTCATTACGGATCGGAATGTTCTGTAAGTTAGGATCGGTAGACGATAAGCGCCCCGTCGCTGTTACCGCCTGATGATAAGAAGTATGCACGCGACCGGTGGTCGGGTTAATCATCTTCGGCAACTTATCGGTATAGGTGGATTTGAGCTTAGCCAGACCACGGTATTCAAGAATCACTTTCGGCAATGGGTAGTCCAGCGCCAGTTCTTGCAGCACCTCTTCATTGGTCGAAGGCGTTCCCGAAGGGGTTTTCTTCACCACTGGTAATCCCATCTGCTCAAACAGAATGGTTTGCAGCTGTTTGGGCGAGTTCATATTGAACTCTTGCTCGGCGATCTCGTACGCTTTTTGCTCTAACTCATCCAAGCGCAGCGCAATTTCCTGTGATTGCGCGGACAGTTTCATGGCGTCAATCAAAACGCCAGTGCGTTCAATGCGAGACAGCACAGGCACCAAAGGCACTTCAATCTCTTCATACACGGACTTGAGTTTCTCATCCGCGTTGAGCGACTCCTCAAAGCGATTGTGTAGACGCAAGGTGACATCGGCATCTTCTGCAGCGTACACCGCAGCTTGATTGAGATCGATCTGGTTGAAGGTTAACTGATTTTTACCTTTGCCTGCGATCTGCTCAAACGAGATGCAGCTGTGCTGCAAGAATCGCAGCGCCAAGCTGTCCATATCGTGTTTGCCACCAACGCTGTTGTAAACGTAAGAGGCCAACATGGTGTCGTGTTTGATACCCCGCATCGCAATGCCGTAGCGAGCCAATACCGAGGCATCGTATTTTAGATTCTGGCCTACCTTCGCTTGCGCATCATCTTCAAGGATCGGCTTAAGTTGTGCTAGTACCCAATCGCGATCCAGCTGCTGCGGCGCATCCAAGTAATCGTGCGCCACGGGCACATAGGCCGCGATGCCCTCTTCGATGGCAAACGAGAGGCCCACCAGATTCGCCACCATGTAGTCGAGGCTGTCGGTCTCGGTGTCGAAAGCAAACAGCTCTGCCGCTTTGAGCTTATCTAGCCATGCATGGAAAGAGTCTTGGTCAAGAATCGTTTCATACTGGCTACGATCAATGTTTGCCGCCGACGTGTTCAGCTCTTTAGCTGGTGAAGCCGCAGCGCTGGTATCGCGTGTGGATGCCGCTTTTTCTACCGCTTCAACCACACCCGTGCCGCCATCAAGTAGCTCGGTCAACCAAGATTTAAAGGTTAACTGACCGTAGAGCTTTATTAACTCATCTTTATTCGGCGCCATTTTGTGCAGAGACTCAGGCGTTTGCTCCAGCTCAACATCGAGTTTGATGGTCGCCAACTGATACGACAACAGTGCATTCTCTTTGTTATCGAGCAGTTTTTTCGCCATGGTTTTCGAGCCACGAAAGCCCAATGCAGCGATGTCATCAAGGCGCTCATAAAGTGAAGAAATCCCGCCAATGCCCTGCAACAAGGCGACCGCCGTTTTATCTCCCACACCGGGAACGCCTGGGATGTTATCCACTTTGTCCCCCATCAGGGCGAGGTAATCGATGATCTGTTCAGGCGGAATACCGAATTTTTCAATCACGCCTTCTCGATCCATCACCACATTGGTCATGGTGTTGATCAGAATGACGTTGTCATCGACCAACTGCGCCATGTCTTTATCACCAGTGCTGATCAACACTGGCATGCCTTGCTGGGAAGCTTGATAAGCGAGCGTGCCAATCACGTCATCCGCTTCAACGCCGGGTACGCAGATCAGTGGCAAGCCCATGGCGCGAATCACATCGTGCAGCGGCTCTATCTGACAGCGCAAATCATCCGGCATAGGCGGACGGTGCGCTTTGTACTCCGGATACATCTCATCACGGAAAGTCTTGCCTTTTGCGTCAAACACCACCGCGATGCGCTCAGAAGCAAACTGGCGCATCATGCTACGCAGCATGTTCACCACTCCATAAACCGCGTTGGTCGGTATCTCACCATTGCTCATGGTGCCTGGGTAAGCATGAAATGCACGATAGAGATAGGAAGAACCATCGATCAGAATCAAGGGATTTTCAGGAATACTCGCCATAATTGTAGATATCCAGCAGACATTAAATTTGATGTGCTAAGGATGCCACGTCTACACCACTGAATCCATGTTGCAGATGCAATCGTCCTTTGCGGTGCACAAAATCTTATGCCAACTGAGCACCTCAAGCTGTGGATAACTCTGTTTATATTAATTATCCACTGGATATGCACTGGTTAAAAAGCCAATCAAAATAACAATTAAACCTTTGTTTTTAAATAACAAAGTAAAAATGCCAAGACGTGAAATTAGATCCTTTCAGGATCCTAGCATGTGGAAAAAATATTTTTTGTTGAAAAACACAGCAGATTTGTCAAGAAAATGCGCATAAAAAAAGCGACATCAAAAGATGTCGCCTAGCGAAATACGGTGCAGCCCAATCGGTGAGTACCACGGCCTGACCAGAAAGCTATAAATTACACTGGAAGCAATGTGAGCAATGTCGTGTCAAAAAGAATGCGTACAAGTTCTGGGCAGTTCAGTCTCATTACTTATTAACACCTTGGTTAATCGGGCAACTCAACATCCTTGTGAACTATTTCGTATTCCCTCAGACGCATTTAATAATAATGATTCTCATTTGATAGTCAACATCTAAATGAGAAAAAATCTCATTTATTTTGATAACTGTTTGACAAAGTGGATTCGAGACTCAGCAATATTTTCCATTTTTTCAAAATTATCAATCAGATAGTTATTTCTCAACAATAACCTCAGCATGGAGGGAAACTGATTGCGTGATTTGACTCTTATACGTTGATATCCCTGCTCAAGCGCCAAAGCCTCTTGTTCCTCTAACAGGCGTTGCGCTACGCCATAGCCTCTCGCTTGTGCTGAAACACCGCCAAACCAGCTGTAGAACTCATCACTGGTTAACTGATAGCCGATTTTAAATCCCAGCAACTGCTCACCTTGCAATGCCACCAACACCAACGATTTCTTGCCCTGCAAGCGCTCATTCAAAGTGTGCACGGTTTCTTTGCGCACAAACTCGTTGATTGTCGCCACCACCGCGACCACTTCCTCCAGCGATCCTTGACGCACTGTTATCGACATCGTTTCTCCTAGCATAAAAAAAGCTGGCCGAAGCCAGCCTGTTAAGCTCTTTGCTCTTACTTTGTTTGGCGCAAATGTGCGGCCGTTTGAGCATTTTCTTCCGCCAGCCACTCGGCAACGTCTTTCGCAAAGTAGGTTAAAATGCCGTCCGCCCCTGCACGCTTAAAGCACAGCAGCGATTCAAGCACAGTTTCACGCTCTTTTAACCAACCATTGAGAATAGCGGCTTTGTGCATCGCGTATTCACCCGAAACTTGGTAAGCAAATGTCGGCACCTGAAGCTCCGTTTTCACGCGGCGAACCACATCCAAGTACGGCATCCCCGGTTTTACCATCACCATATCCGCCCCTTCGTTGATGTCTAACGCCACTTCGTGCAGCGCTTCATCACTGTTGGCCGGATCCATTTGGTAATTTTTCTTATTGCCGCCTTTTAGGTTGGCTGCTGAGCCGACTGCATCTCGGAATGGTCCGTAGTAACATGACGCGTACTTGGCCGAATAAGCCATGATTTGCGTATGAATATAGCCAGCCTCTTCTAACGCTTCACGGATTTTGCCAATGCGGCCATCCATCATGTCCGACGGTGCCACCACATCGGCCCCTGCCTCGGCGTGTGAGAGTGCCTGTTTGACTAAGACTTCGGTGGTTTCGTCATTCATCACGTAGCCGTCTTCATCAATGATGCCATCCTGACCATGAGTGGTGAACGGATCCAACGCAACGTCGGTGATCACACCCATTTGTGGAACGTGCTCTTTCAAGGCACGAACGGCACGCTGTACCAAACCTTCTGGGTTGTAGGCTTCAGCCGCACACAAGCTTTTCGCATCCTGATTGACCACCGGAAACAGAGCGATGGCCGGAACACCTAACTGCGCCAGATATTGCGCTTCTTCCAGCATCAGATCGATAGACAAACGTTCCACGCCCGGCATGGATTCGACGCTTTCACGGCGATCTTTACCCATCAGAATGAACATCGGATAGATCAGATCGCTGACCGTTAACTGGTTTTCCGCCATGAGTCGACGACTGAAATCGTGCTTACGCATACGACGCATACGACGCGCCGGGAATGGCCCCTGGATAGATACAGACACTCTATTCTCCTTGTCTGGTGTATAGAATTGGCGAAATCATATCACTCTAGGTGCATGACGCCAGCAACAAAGCGGAAAAATGGCAAAAATGACCAAACGCTCACACTGACGTATAATCGCCCCACTGCTTTTATAACGAGACTCCGTAATGATCGATACTCATGCCCATATCTACGCCAGCGAATTTGATCAAGACCGTGCACAGGTCGTAGCACGTGCACAGCAGCAAGGCATCAGCAAGATCTTGTTACCCAATATCGATCTCAAATCGATTGAGCCAATGCTCGCTACCGAAGCCGCCTATCCCGATGTCTGCCGCTCGATGATGGGATTGCATCCATGCTACGTCGATGCCAATGTCAAAGAGACACTCAGCATCATTCATCACTGGTTTGCCAAACACCCTTTCATTGCGGTGGGTGAAATTGGCATTGATCTTTATTGGGATAAAACCTATCGCCAAGAGCAGGAGTGGGCATTCATCACCCAACTTAATTGGGCCAAAGAGATGGATTTACCTGTGGTGATTCACACGCGCGATTCGATTGAGGAGACACTAAAATTGCTGCGACAAGAGCAAGATGGTTCACTGCGCGGCGTGTTTCACTGTTTTGGTGGTAGCGTGGAAGAGGCCAAAGCGATCAACGATCTCGGTTTTCATCTTGGCCTTGGCGGAGTCTCCACCTTTAAAAACGGCGGCATGGATCGCGTGATCCCACAGTTGGATATGAACTACGTGATTTTGGAAACGGATTGCCCTTATCTCGCCCCCGTGCCACATCGGGGCAAACGCAACGAACCCGCTTACACGTCACTGGTTGCCCAACGTGTGGCCGAACTGCGCGGATGGTCGCTGGAAGAAGTGGATACGCTCACCACCCATAATGCGCAGCAACTGTTTCAACTACCCTAACACAGAGTGTGATACAGGTCACTCATCAGTGAGCCACTAGAAAATGAGAGAAAGCATGTTTTTAAACAAATAATTCATTAAATTATAAAGACTTTTTATTATTTTATGGATAAAGATCACATACAGGCATGGTATAACACTCCTATTGCATATATGATCCAGCGCACAAAATACATAACACGTGAGTTATCAGCATGTGCAATCATAGTGTTCACTTACAGCGTCAGCATCGTACTTTTTGGCATAAAATCATGGGTGTAAAAGAGCTTTACATCTGCACCAAATGTGGCCATGTGGTCAAAGTGAAATAAAAAAAGCGGCTTCTTCAGCCGCTTTTCTTATTTTGACTCATGCCTTGAGATCACTCATCACTCTCCGTCAGATCCGCTTTACGCGTATAAAAACGCGCAAAGAACAAGCCCACTTCGAATAGTAAACACATTGGGATGGCGAGTAAGGTTTGCGAAATAATATCTGGCGGCGTGAGCAACATACCGACGACAAATGCACCAACCACAATATAAGGGCGTTTTTCACTCAAACTCTTCGGATTGGTGGCCCCAGTCCAGCAGAGCAGAATGATCGCCACTGGCACTTCAAAGGCGATGCCGAAGGCCAAAAATAGCGCCAAAACAAAATCTAAGTAGCTAGCGATATCGGTAGCGAACTCGACACCGCCCAATGAGATGGCGGTGAAAAAACCAAACACCAGCGGAAAGACCACAAAATAGGCGAACGCTACACCGCAATAAAACAGCAGCGAGCTGGACACCAACAGCGGCATCACCAAACGACGTTCATGCTTGTACAAACCGGGCGCGACAAAAGCCCACACTTGGTACAAGATGAACGGCACCGCCACAAACACAGAAGCGATCAAGGTCAACTTCAATGGCGTGAAAAAGGGCGACGCCACATCGGTGGCGATCATGGTTGCCCCTGCCGGTAAACGTTCGACCAAAGGCGCTGAAACGAACTCATAGATCTCAGCGGAAAAATAGATTAACCCGACAAACACCACCAGCACCGAGACGATCGCTTTAAGTAGTCGATTACGCAGTTCAAGTAAGTGGCTAATCAGGGGCTGTGTCTGCTCTACGGAAGACATATCAAACCTCTACAGTCAAAACAGAGCAAAAGGAGCGGCCATAGGACCGCTCCTGAGAAAAGAGACTATTCGGCTTTGCTATCTGCCGTTTTCGTGGGGTTGGCTTCGGGCGCCGAATCAGGTGCTTTTTCTGTCACTGACTCCTTAGGCGCAGAAGCCGCTTCAGAGGCAGCGTAAGGTCGGTTGACCGACTGCGCCGCTTGCTGCAATTGTTCCACCGACGCTTTGAGCTCTGGCGAGAGATTTTCCATCCCCATTTGCTCCGCTTTGCGTAAGTTTTCCTGCAACTCCTGCACTTTCAGTTCGTGTACCAACTCATCTTTAACGCTGTTGGCCATGCTGCGCGCCGCACCAATAAAGCGCGACACGCTGCGAATTGCATGCGGCAAACGTTCTGGCCCCAGAACTACCAGGCCCACCACAGATATCAATACCAGTTCCCAAAAACCGATATCAAACACGAATTATGCCTGCTCTTTATCTTTTTTGGTTTCGTTTGCAGCTTGCTTGGTTTGCTGCTCGAGACTCTTTGGTTCGAAGTCTGCGTCTTTTTTGTCTGACTCATCGTCATTCATGGCTTTCTTGAAGCCTTTGATCGCTCCGCCCAGATCGCCGCCAATGCCACGCAACTTCTTGGTTCCGAACAGCAATATAACGATGACAGCAATGATTAGCAGTTGCCAGATACTGATACCACCCATTTTCTTTACCTCGGGTTTTGTAAAACAAACAATTTGATTAAGAGTTTAACGCCTATTGACGATAAGCTCGCCAGCTAAACAGCCAAAATGTGACGCCCATAAGCGCCGTTATCCATGATAGCTGCTCAAACGCATGGTCCACCAATATCGCTGAGCATACGACTAAGGTGGCGCCAACGCCAAATAAAAACTTTCCTGTCGCCTGCGAGCGCTTGCTTTGTCGATAGCCCTGATAAAGCTGATCCATTCTCTGGTTCATCGCTTTACCTTGTCTTAAGCTGTCGTAAAGCAGCTCCGGCAATTCCGGTAATTTTTCTGCCCAGAACGGCGCGCGATCTTTAATCGCATTGAGCACAGCCTGCGGGCCAACCTGATTCATCATCCAGCGCTCTAAGTAGGGCTTGGCGGTTTCCCACAAATCCAATTGCGGATAGAGCTGTCGCCCTAGCCCCTCAACGTAGAGCAAGGTTTTTTGCAATAGCACCAGTTGCGGTTGCACTTCCATATTGAATCGGCGTGCTGTGTTGAACAAATTCAGCAGCACGTGACCAAAGGAGATCTCACACAAGGGCTTGGCAAAAATAGGCTCACAGACGATACGGATCGCGAACTCAAACTCGTCGATATTGGTATCGGCTGGCACCCAGCCGGAATCGACATGCAGCTCAGCCACCCGACGATAATCACGATTAAAAAAGGCCAGAAAGTTTTCCGCCAGATAGCGTTTATCTTCACTATTGAGTGTTCCGACGATGCCGCAATCCAACCCGATCCACTGAGGATTTTCTGGGTGTTTAGGGCTGACAAACACATTCCCAGGATGCATATCCGCATGGAAAAAGCTGTCACGAAACACTTGGGTGAAGAACACGCTGACACCACGCTCGGCCAGTAGCTTCATGTTGGTGCCGTTGGCAACCAAGCCTTCAATATCAGAAACTTGGATGCCATATATTCGCTCAGAAACCATGACAGTTTCATTACTGAAGTCCGGAAAAACTTCCGGCACGTACAACTCTTCACTGTTTTCGAAATTGCGTCTGAGTTGGATAGCATTGGCCGCTTCTCGGCGCAGATCCAACTCATCCAGCAGTGTTTTTTCGTACTCACGCACCACTTCAATCGGCTTAAGACGACGTGTCTGCGGCAGCGCTTTGGCGACAATACGTGCCATGCGGAGCATCAGTTTGAGATCGGCATCAATGATGGGGCGAATGTCTGGGCGAATGACTTTCAAAACCACTTCACGACCATTGGATTTCAGGCGCGCAGTATGTACTTGCGCAATCGATGCCGACGCCAGCGGTGTGACATCAAACTCATCAAACCAAGTTTCAAGCGGCCCGCCCAAGGCTTTCTCTATTTGTGCCTTCGCCAAATGGCCATCGAAAGGAGCGACTTGGTCTTGCAGCAGCGCTAAAGGATCTGCAATGTGCGGCGGGAAAAGATCCCGCCTCGTTGAGAGCATCTGACCAAACTTGATCCACACGGGCCCAAGCGATTGCAACGCCAAACGCAGGCGTTCTCCGGGCGGCTTATCGGCGTGACGATTTTTAATCCAGAATAAGCTTTTGCGCAGTAAAAGGGGCGCTTTGGTTAGCTGGTGCGCCGGTAAGAGTTCATCTAAACCGTATTCCAGCTGCACTTGAATAATCTGATACAGGCGTTTCAGTTCGGTTGGCGTCATGCTTTCTCCAGCAATCGCGTCAAACGCGCTTCCAATTGGGCAGTGGCACTTTGCAGGTCATCCACTTGGTCACAAAAGTGCGCCACTTCTAACGGCCCCGGCGCCACACGCCACTCTTCGGTTAACACTTGCCCCAAATGGTTTTGATGTTTCTTCGCCTGAGCACGCAAAAACTCGCCAACATTGCGCGCCCCTTGCACGGCGCTGTGAGCAACCACATCGCCAGTGACGCGCGACAGCCACTCTTCCACATCCGGCTTGGCATCGGTCATCAACTGGGCAAACTTCTGCGCCAATTGGATATCGCCGTCCAGCACCAGTTGGTCTTGCTTAATCAGACGCGTGATGTTGGCCTGCTCACGCAATTGCGGCAAAACCGAGAGATTGAGCGACAAATAGCAATCTGGCTGGCCTTCATAATCGGCCAGCACATCGATTTGCTGACTGAACACAAAGGTCAGCGTCTGGTCGAGCTCTTTGAGATGGATTTGGATCACCTGCCCTTTGAGACGTAACAGGCGACGCTGTAGATCCGGATTGTCGTTGAACAACACATTGAGTGTGGTTTCAATCGCAGCGGTGATCAGCGGAGCAAAAGGCATGGGCGACCTCAGAATTTAAAACCACGGTGCAAAGCGACAATGCCGCCAGTGAGATTGTAATACGAGGTATTGTCAAAGCCCGCTTCGTTCATCATGCCTTTCAGTGTCTCTTGATCTGGGTGCATGCGAATCGATTCAGCCAGATAGCGGTAACTTTCTGCATCGTTGGCCACCAACTGGCCCATTTTAGGCAACAGATGGAACGAGTACGCATCGTATACTTTGGAAAGCGGTTCAAAAACCGGTTTGGAAAATTCCAGTACCAACAAACGGCCGCCGGGCTTGAGCACGCGAAACATCGAACGCAGCGCTTTCTCTTTGTCGGTCACGTTACGCAGACAGAAACTGATGGTGATGACATCAAAATAGTCATCCGGAAAAGGCAGCTCTTCTGCGTTGGCTTGCACGTAATGCACATTGCCGACGATGCCGCTATCACGCAGCTTATCGCGGCCAACGTTGAGCATTGAATTGTTGATATCAGCGAGGATAACGTGGCCTTTTTCACCGACGATGCGCGAGAATTTCGCCGTCAGATCGCCCGTGCCACCACCAAGATCCAACACGCGCTGCCCAGGGCGAGCACCACTGCAATCAATGGTAAAGCGCTTCCAAAGACGGTGAATACCACCCGACATCAAGTCGTTCATGATGTCGTATTTCGCGGCGACCGAATGGAACACTTGCGCCACTTTGGCGACTTTCTCGTCTTTGGCGACAGTGGTAAAACCGAAGTGAGTGGTTTCCTGTGATTCTAAGGCTGTATCTGATTGCACGCTGATATCCGTCATTATTCTTCCTCTTGAGCAGCACGGTTCGACATCGGACCCGGTTTTCGTTATACGGCCCTCGACTGCGGTCGATTAGTTTACTTTATCCTCAGCGGGATGTCTTTCTACTAAAGGGTCATTTTGCGCTAATTGCGCCAATTCGGCCGAAATGGGCCGTTTCACTTCAACCCCTAACTCTTTGAAACTTTCGGCTTGGCGAATGACGTTGCCCCGCCCCGTAACCAGCTTATTCATCGCCCCTTGATAGCTCTGATTGGCTTTATCTAATGCGCCGCCGAGGTTTTGCATATCGTCGACAAACAGGCGCAGTTTGTCGTAGAGCTTGCTCGCGCGCTCGGCGATGATTTTCGCGTTCTGATTCTGCCTTTCGTTGCGCCATAAATTGTCGATGGTGCGCAGCGCCACCAGCAAAGTGGTCGGGCTGACGAGAATGATGTTGTGCTCCAGCGCCTCTTTGACCAAGCTGGGATCTGCCTGAATGGCCAACTGAAACGCAGGCTCCACCGGAATGAACATCAGCACGTAATCTAAACTGTGGATGCCGCGCAACTGGTGATAATCTTTGACACTCAATCCCTTGATATGACTGCGTAGCGCCGCCAAGTGTTCGCTCAGCGCCTGCTCGCGTTGCTCGTCCGTGTCAGCATGAAAATAGCGTTCATAGGCGACCAGCGCCATTTTCGAGTCAATCACCACCTGCTTATCTTGTGGCAGAGAGACAATCACATCCGGCTGATAGCGCTTGCCCGCTTCATTTTGCAGGCTAACCTGCGTTTGATATTCGTGCCCTTCACGCAGGCCCGACTCTTTGAGCACCCGAGCCAGTACCACCTCGCCCCAGTTGCCCTGCTGCTTGTTGTCGCCTTTGAGCGCTTGGGTCAAATTGAGCGCTTCCCGGCTCATCTGCTCGTTGAGGCGCTGCAAATTTTTCAGCTCATGCACTAAGGTGTGGCGCTCTTTCGCTTCTTGGCTAAAACTGTCGTTAACCTGCTTTTTGAACCCTTCTAACTGCTCTTTCAATGGCGAGAGCAACCCCTCTAAACTGAGGCGATTTTGTTGATCCACTTTGGCGGTTTTCTCTTCAAACAACTGGTTCGCCAGCAGCTCAAACTGCTGCTTGAGGCGCGTTTCCGCCTGTTCAAGCAACTGTAACTTCTCTTGATTGGCTTGATTGACCTGCTCGTGGCGCGCTTGCTGCTCACGCAGTTGTGTCTCTAAGCTCGCTTTTTCTTCACGCAGGCGGCTTAGCTCGTCGGCGTAGTGCTGGCGTTCTTGTTTGACCGCCTCGAAATAGCGCAGCTTCTCTAGCGCGGCCATCAACTTGCCGTGCGACTGCTTGACCTCAAACGCCGCTTTATCGCGCTCTTCGTCGTATTCATCCAGCTCGCTTTGCGCTTGGGCTAAGGTGCGCGTGAGCTGCTCAATCTGGCTCTTGGCTAGTTGTTTGTCACTTTCAAGTTGTTGCAAAAGCAACTGATTCTGATAGGCGAATTTCTGTTTGGTCCACCAACTGGCGAACGCGGCACTGCAGGTTGCGGCGCCCACGACCGCCAGCAATAGGGTCTGATTTTCGATAATCCATTGCATAATAAGGAGTTGACCGAGCTAAGATGCGTGCTTCAATGGTATTTTGGTACTGGATAAATGTCCAGTTTGTTGCCCAGAAAATCCTCGCTTACACTGGCTGCTTTGTCTCTCACGCTATTGAAACGAGGAATCATGAACGAGCGTCGCGCCCTAGGATTTGGCCTTGCTGCTGTCCTGCTTTGGTCTACCGTGGCCACTGCGTTTAAACTGACTCTGGCCGAATTTTCCCCGATCCAGATGCTCACCATCGCCAGCATGGTCTCGACCATGGCTCTGCTTGTTATCTGTGCGCTGCAAGGCAAACTGGGGCAAGTGGTCAGCACCTTTCTCTCCAACCCTTGGTATTACCTGATGCTTGGGCTGATTAACCCGCTAGCCTATTACCTGATCTTGTTTAAAGCCTATGACCTGCTACCCGCCTCGCAGGCACAAGCGATCAACTACAGTTGGGCGATCACCTTGACGCTGATGGCGGCGGTATTTCTTGGGCAGAAAATTCGCAAGCAAGATTGGGTGGCGTGCCTGTTCAGCTATTTCGGGGTGATTGTGATTGCCACTAAAGGCGATGTGCTCGGTTTGTCGTTTGACAGCCCAACTGGGGTGGCGCTGGCGCTCGTTTCCACCTTGCTATGGGCAGGTTACTGGATTCTCAATACCAAAAACCGCGCCGATCCGATTGTCGGCGTGCTCCTTGGCTTTCTGGTCGCGATCCCTTTTGCACTGGGGCTGTGCGTTTATGAAGGCGCCAAATGGCACGCCATCAGTGTGCAAGGCTGGCTGGCGGTCACCTATGTCGGTCTGTTTGAAATGGGGATAACGTTTGTCCTTTGGCTCTCGGCGCTCAAACAGACCAATAACACGGCGCGCATCAGCAATCTGATTTTTGCTTCGCCATTCATTTCGCTGATGCTACTGGCCACCATCATCGGTGAAGAGATCCACCCGACCACCTTGATGGGGCTAGTGCTCATTATCGCTGGATTGGTGATTCAACAGCTGAAATGGGGCAAAAACAAGCTCGCCACTCGCGATGCCTAACTCCCATGCTTATTTGGCCTACATGGTTAAAATATCGTGGGCCATCTGGCTGCCTTGGCCGCGAATTTGGTCGACGACAAATGCGCGCCCTGGCGAAATGCCGAGCGCAGTTGCGGCGGGATGCTCAGCCAAGTAGCACTGCTTTTCTTCTTCATCCTGCATCGTGTCCCAACAGCGGCTGACATCGCGAGCCAGATAGAGCAAGCAAGCGAGCCGCTTGGCCACTTTCGCTCGTCCGGGATGGTTGATGTTTTCAATCGCGTCTTTCATTTCGAGTGGGAACTGCCACGCTTCGGCCAGCTTCACGCCGAGTTCCACCGCGTCCGTACCCAGCACCTGCCGCTGCGCCGCCAGTGGCTTCATCCCTTGTTCAATGCGTTCGCGGATCATCAGCGCGTGCTCTGGCACTAAGGCGTGAATCATCAGCTCGCCGATGTTGTGCAACACGCCGGTGGTAAAGACTTCGCTACTGTCGAGCTTGGCCTGATCGGCCAAACGGCTGGCAATCATGGCAATATCAAAGGTTTCTGCCCAATAGCTTTTCAGATCGAGCGTTTCTACCTTAGGAAACGCGCCGCAAATGATGGACGAGGAGACCAAAGTGCGCACCGCCTTGGTACCAACCCGCACAACCGCTTCATGGAGATTGTAGATCGGCTGGTTTCCGGCAAAGTAAGCCGAGTTCGCCATACGCAACAAACGCGCACTCAGCACCTGATCCATCGCCAATTTTTGCGACAGTTCAGCAAAGCTGAAATCATCCCGATTCACCATAGCCAAAAGCTCTTGCAACACACTTTCGATACGTGGCAACTCATTGAGACGCGAAATCAGCGCATCTTGCGACATAGCTTTCTCCTTAACATCAGCAGAGTCATTAAATATAGCGCATACAGCCCGATTTAGGACCAAACAACACCTCAAGATACGCAATAAAAAGAACGCCTTAGGCAATAAATTGCTTATTTTGAGACATTCATCGGGCCAGAATAATAGACAAAACTTGCAATTTCACCTTGGGAAAGAGCGGTGAGTTGGTTAGGATATAACCAATTTTATAACATCGTTTGCGCTGATGCGAAACGCGGCTCGGTACGCGCTCGTGCCAGTCGGTTTTTTTCGGGCGCAACCTTGGCCCCCTTTTTTCTGCTGCTATTACCTATGTTTCGCTTCGCTATCTCCCATGACGTACTCGCCAGTTGGAAACAGAAGATCACCCAAGCTTCTGAGTTTCTCGAATGCGACTGCTATTTTTACTCTTTCAGCTACACGGATCAGTGGATGCTCGAGCTCTCCATACCAATGGGCAGCCAAAGCCATTTGGGGGTGGAGATCTACGCCAAACTTGAGCAGTGGCAGGCAGAATGGCCCATAGGTCAAACCGAGGCTCACTATCAAACGGTGAACGATCAGGCGATCGCACTCAGTCCGGTTTGGCTGATCGATCAGCAGTTGTTTGGCGTGTTGATCGCCCGTTGTCGCAAAGCGCAACATGCCGCGCCGATGGCAGTACAACTGTCGGGGCTCGCCGCCATCTTCAGTTTTGAACTGGCGAACTTATATCACCAGCAGCAATTGCGCCATCAAACCGCCGAACTTACGGCCATACCCAAGTTGCAAGATTTTATCGACTGTCTTGAAGATCACACGTGGATAAAAAGTGTCGATGGTAAATATCTCGCCACCAACCAAAGTGTTGAGCAGGCTTGGCAAAAGAGTGGGCTTGAGATTGTCGGCCAAAGCGATTACGAGCTGTTTCCAGAATCCAGAGCGAAGAAGTTTATCGAATCCGATGAGTTGGTTGTGGCCAGCGGCAACCAGCAGGTGGTCGAAGAGTGCTATGTGTTTGATGACCAGCAAAATAAGAGTTGGCTGGAGACGATCAAATCCCCCATTCGTAATCGTCACGGTAAATTGATTGGCATTTTGGGTATGACGCGCAACATCACCCGTCGCAAACACATCGAAACCCAGCTCACGTTAGCATCAAGAATTTTCAACAACTCCCAAGAAGGGATGGTGATCACCGATCACAACGCACGCATTCTCGATGTGAATCAGGCTTTTAGCTCAATAACCGGCTACAGCGCCGAAGAGGTGGTGGGCAAAAATCCCAGTCTTTTGCGCTCCGGTCATCATGATGATGCTTTTTATCAGCAGTTGTGGCAGCAATTGGAGCAACAAGGACAGTGGAAAGGCGAATTTGTCAACCGTCGCAAAGATGGCAGCATTTACCCGCAATTAGCCACCATCAGTGCGGTGCAAGATGAGCTGCACGAGTTGGTCAACTACATCTGCGTGTTCGAAGACATTTCCGCGCGCAAAGCCAATGAAGCCAAGCTAGAGCGCATGGCGTTTTATGATCCGCTCACTGGGTTGCCAAACCGCACACTGTTGGTGAAATTACTGCAGCAGCAGATAAAAAGTGGTGAACAATCTGGGCTGAGTTTTGCCACTCTGTTTCTCGATATCGACCATTTCAAACACATTAATGACAGTTTGGGCCACCTGTGCGGCGACACCCTGTTATCGCAGCTTGGCCGACGCCTGTCAGAAACGTTGCACGGCCGGGCACATATCTCACGGATTGGCGGTGATGAATTTGTTGTACTACTGCCAGATCTGCAAAACGACGAGCAGTTGACTCAAGCGTTGAGCGACATTCTCAAAGTGTTCAACCGCCCCTTTCATCTCTCAGAACAAGAGAGCCTGCGCGTTTCAACCAGCATTGGTATCGCCCGCTTCCCGCAAGATGGCACAGACAGCGAATCTTTGCTGAAAAACGCCGACACCGCTATGTATCTGGCGAAAAAGAATGGTCGCAATGGCTATGCGTTTTACTCGCCAGATCTGACCAATCAATCGCTCTCACGCCTACGCTACCAATCGGCACTGCACGAAGCGCTGGAAAAAGATCAGCTGTTTTTGCTCTACCAACCACAGTTTAATCTTTACGAGTCGCGCTTAGTCGGAATGGAAGCCTTGCTGCGCTGGCAGCATCCAGAATGGGGGCTGATCTCGCCCGCTGAGTTTATTCCCGTCGCCGAGAAAAGCGGGTTGATTCAGGAGATAGGTTTATGGGTTTTGCGTAGCGCCTGCCAGCAAGCGGCAACTTGGCTCAGCCAAGGGTATCGTTTTAGCCACATGGCAGTGAACGTGTCGGCGTTACAACTGCAAAATCCGCATTTTATTAGCGAGTTACAAGATATTTTGCAGGATACCCAACTGCCAGCGAGAAAACTGGAGCTGGAGATCACCGAAGGCTTCCTGCTGCACGATCCGGCCAAAGCCATCCAAGCACTCAATCAGTTGCGCGCGATGGGCGTCGAGATCGCACTGGACGATTTTGGCACTGGCTATTCGTCGCTCTCTTATTTAAAAGGCTTGCCAATCAGCAAGTTAAAAATTGACCGCTCGTTTATCAATGACATTCCCGTCGATAGTGACAGCAACGCCATCGTCAAAGCGGTGATCGCCATGGGCGAAACCTTAGCGCTTACGGTGATTGCCGAAGGGGTGGAGAACCAGCAGCAAGTCGACTACTTGATAAGCCAAGGCTGCTTATTGGGGCAGGGTTTTTATCTCGCTCGGCCACAAGATGCACAGCAAGTGGCTCAATTGATGGTCAGAGAGTAATACTGACCATTTTAACAGGCGTCCTAAACAAGCCAGATTCATTTAGGACGCAGTCCGATTTACACCCACTGCCCCGCGACAAAGCCGCTCGACCAGCACCACTGGAAATTGTACCCACCGAGCCAGCCGGTAACATCCATCACTTCACCAATGAAGTACAAACCAGAGACGGTTTTGCACTCCATGGTTTTCGATGAGAGATAATCGGTATCGACGCCGCCTAAGGTCACTTCCGCCGTGCGATAGCCTTCGGTCCCATTCGGAGCGATTTTCCACTGTTGCAGCGTTTCAATCACCGTTTGCAACTCTTTGCTGTTGTATTGTTTGAGCGGCTTGTCACTCAGCTCATTACGTTCAATCAGTACTTCGACTAAACGCTTAGGTAGCACCTTGGCCAAGGTGTTTTTCATGCTCTGGTTAGGGTGTTTTTCTAGGTTACGCGTCAGCAGTTCATGCAGATCGACTTCAGGCACCAGATTCACGTTCACCGCTTGCCCTGCTTGCCAGTAAGAAGAGATTTGCAGTACCGCAGGACCCGACAAGCCGCGATGGGTGAACAGCAGCGCCTCTTTGAACATGGTGCCGTCCTCTGCGGTGATCTCCGACGGAATCGCGATACCGGAGAGCTCAGCAAACGCTTCTTTGTCCTCTTTGTGCAAAGTAAACGGCACTAATCCCGCGCAGGTCGGCACCACCGGAATGCCAAACTGCTCGGCAATCTTGTAGCCATAAGGGGTAGCACCCAACTTCGGCATCGACAGGCCGCCTGTCGCCACCACCAAAGATTGGCATTCAAACACTTCTGCGCCCGCACGTAGCACAAAGCCTTGCTCGGTTTTTTCAATCTCAGTGAGTTGCACTTGGTAGCGCTGAGTAATGTTGGGTTGATCGCACTCACTGAGCAGCATGTTGACGATCTCTTTCGCGGAATCGACACAAAACAGCTGGCCGTGATCGCGCTCTTCAAATTCAATGCCGTACTTGTAGATCATCGAGATAAAATCCCAATTGCTGTACTGGGAAAGCGCCGACTTAACGAAATGCGGGTTGCGGCATAAATAATTTTTCGCTGACACATCATTATTGGTGAAATTGCAACGGCCACCACCGGAAATGAGGATTTTGCGTCCTGGCTTTTTGGCGTGATCGACCACCAGTACCCGGCGGCCACGACGACCCGCCTCGGCGGCGCACATCAATCCTGCGGCTCCGGCACCAATAATGACGACATCAAACTGTTTACTCATGCTCGTGAATCTCTCTGGCAATAAAAAAGGATGTGCAGTTGGCACATCCTTACTTTTTCGCCGCTATTCTAATGCGAAAGCGGGTTATTTTCCAAGCACTCGCTTACAGAAGAAATGCCGCCAGCAGTGTCACCCCCATCAAGCTGACAGAAAGAACAAACAACTCGCGTACGCGGTCGCATTTGCCAGTAAACACAGGGTCATGATGGTGGTGATATTCGCGGCTTTTTAAATAGTGATAGAGGCGCACCTGCTTGGTGACATTCCCATGTGTGGTGAAAAAGCCGTTGCCATCCACTTGTTGATACAAGAGCGGGTGGGCTTCTCGCATGATGTAGATAAGAGAACGAAGTGCGGTGAGATAACGGGCAAGATTAACGCCAGTCACCACCATGAGCGTAAATTGGATAATATCTGCATTGATCATCTTTTCCTCCCTACATCTTCAACAATGCTCAAGAGAAAAAGACGATCGTCGCCTTTTTTCCCGCTACCGGGAACTTAGCGTCCCGTTACGCAGCTGGAGCATCCATCACTGAAGATGAACCTTCTTTCGCCAGTTGTGCCAGATCTTTGTCGATAAAGAACAGTGCCTTGCCGTCTTCACCCACAAGTTCGATCTTGTCTAAAATCCCTTTAAACAGCTTTTCTTCTTCGTGCTGCTCAGCCACATACCACTGCAGGAAGTTGAAGGTTGAATAGTCCTGACAGGTAAAGGCAAGGTGAGCCAGTTTATTGATTTGTTCTGTGATCATTTTTTCATGTTCGTAGGTTTCACGGAACACTTCGCCCAAGCTCACGAAATCATGTTTTGGTGCAGCGATGGCGCCTAAAATTGGCAGAGCCCCAGTTTCGCTCACATAAGTAAACAAACGCTGCATGTGGCCCATTTCTTCTACCGCATGCGTACGTAAAAACTGCGCTGCGCCATCAAAACCTTTATCTTCACACCAAGCACTCATTTGTAAGTATAGATTGGATGAGAAAAATTCCAGATTAATTTGCTCATTCAGTTGGTCGACCATAGTCTGAGACAGCATGTGGGCTCCTGATATTTTAATGTCTGTGGCCGGCAACTATAACACGAAAAATTCGATAACTCTTTGTTCACTGGATACGGTTCTGAGATCCCAACGGCAAAAAACTGTTCACCTAAGTGCTAATGTTGAACTATACCCAAAGGGGAAAATGATAAAGGAGACCACACCATGAGTTATCAACACATACTGGTTGCCATTGATCTGTCTGACGACAGCAAACTACTGATAGATAAAGCCGTTTCTCTTGCAAAAGCACTGGAAGCCAAAGTTTCCTTTATTCACATTGATGTTAATTATGCCGAACTCTATACCGGCCTTATCGACATCAACATGGCCGAAGCCCAGCACCATGCGATGGAAGCCTCGCGCACCCAACTCACCAATTTGGCGGAATACGCTAACTTTCCCATCACTCATACTTTGGTCGGCAGTGGCGATTTAAGCAATGAGTTGTGCGACACCATTGGCGAATACAATATCGACCTGCTGGTGTGTGGCCATCATCAAGATTTTTGGAGCAAACTGCTCTCTTCTACTCGCCAACTGATCAACTGCTCGCCAGTGGATATGCTGGTTGTACCACTGAAAGAATAAGTTTTGCTTTTGCCGCCCATCGCAAATCGGTAGACTGCGCGAATTGATTAATAATTACTCTCAGTTATGTTTTATCTCAATGCAGTCACCCTACTATGGGCATTCTCCTTTAGCCTGATCGGCGTGTATCTCGCCGGTCAGGTCGATTCTTGGTTCTCTGTGCTGATGCGCGTCGCATTGGCCAGTGTGGTTTTTCTGCCGTTTCTCAAATTCAAAGGGATCAGTAAAACGCTGATCGGCAAACTGATGCTGGTTGGCGCTTTTCAACTTGGCCTGATGTACTGTTTCTACTACCAATCTTTCCTGCTGCTGTCGGTACCGGAAGTGTTGCTGTTTACCGTTTTCACGCCCATTTACGTCACCCTGATTTATGACCTGTTGAAAGGGCGCTTCTCCCCTTGGTACTTGCTCACGGCGCTGATTGCGGTGGCAGGTGCGGCGCTTATTAAATTCTCCACCATTAATGAGAATTTCTTGCTGGGCTTTTTGGTGGTGCAAGGCGCAAACCTTTGTTTCGCCATCGGCCAAGTGGGTTATAAGTTCATCATGGAAAAAGAGTCGCTGGATTTGCCGCAGCATACGGTGTTTGGCTACTTCTACCTCGGTGCGCTGTGCGTGGCATTGGTGGCGTTTGCTCTGCTCGGCAACGTCAATAAGCTACCGACCACTGATGTGCAGTGGGGCATTTTGATTTACTTGGGGCTGATTGCGTCTGGACTGGGCTATTTTGCCTGGAATAAAGGCGCGACTATGGTCAACGCAGGTGCGCTGGCGGTGATGAATAACGCCTTGGTGCCCGCTGGGCTGATTGTCAACATCGTGATCTGGAACCGCGATGTTGACTTGCTGAGGCTTGCCGTCGGAGGCGGAGTTATTCTGCTATCACTGTGGATAAACGAACGTTGGGTGAAAGCGAAAGTCGAGCGCGACTACGCACGCGCAGTCCGTTAATAAAAAAGTTCGTTGATAAAAAAGCCCGTTGATAGAATAGTCCGTTAATAAAAACCGCCCACGACATGTGGGCGGTTTTTTAGCGTCTCACTCAGTGCATGGGCGTCTCTTGGCGCACCGCTTGAGTATGATTCAGCACCCGCAGCACGCCACTGAACTTATGCAACTTGCGCTCAAGCTTCTCTCTTCGTTTCAACTGTTTGGCCTTTTTCTTGGCTAACTTAGCCAGTTTCTTGTGGTACTTACGCTGCTTTTTCAGCGCTTTCTTGGCTTTTTTCAGTTGCTTCTTATTGAGCGAGAGCAAGCTTATGGCAAAGCCGCTTAACGGCGCGCTCACCGAGGCGGTGGCCTCTGCACTCTCCATCGGCAAACTTGGTTTAACCACAATCGGCTCAGGTTGGCTAACTATATGCTCGTTTTTCGGTTCGCTTTGCGCCGCATTATGGCGCAACGCTTTTAACGATGGAATCGCTTGCGGCTTACACAGTGAACCTTTCGCTGCCGACGAACGAGCGCAGGCCCGGCAAAGATATTTGGGCGCGGCGACCAATTGGTGAATTTCCCCCAGTTGATCCGCGATCTCTTTACGGTTCATCTTACAAAAGCGTTTTGCCATGCTACTACTCCAGCGTGCGCGATGTGTATCCATCGTTGATATTTTGAATAATAATAATTCTTACTAAGATATACAGCGCAGCGGAATATTTAGCAAGCGAGTTATCACCGCAAAACGCGCTCCTTTACTTGCCGAGGAGCTAACTCATTGATGCATTAACATAGACGTCAAAACGATTCTTTTTGGTTTCGATCGCCATCGCCGGTTTTTGTCCATCGAGCCACTCTGCATAGTCAGGGCGTTTGACCACGACCCGTTTGCTCGCCAGGGCCAAAGCGGGCGCCAGTAAGGCATCGGCGTCGCTATCGGCGCCCACCAAGGATTGAAACACGCGCATCTCTTTTTTCACCAGCGCACTTTTTTTCTTATTCTCTGGATGCGGGTACATAGGATCGAGATAAACCACGTCCGGACGGACAAAATTCGGATCGCTAACCAGTTGCGTTAATGCATCGTGGCTGGAAGCGTGCAGCAGCGACATACGCTCACTGACCCACGGGCCAATTTCCACATCCTGTTTGGCGCGTTGCAAACCATCTTCCAGCAGCGCCGCCACCACCGGATTACGCTCGACCATCTGCACTTTGCAACCGAGCGAAGCGAGCACAAAGGCGTCTCGACCAAGGCCTGCGGTACCATCGAGCACACTCGGTGTCGCCCCTTTATTAAGCCCTGCGGCTTTGGCGATCGCCTGCCCTTTTCCACCGCCAAATTTGCGCCGATGGCCAACCGCGCCGCCCACCAAATCGACATAAATCGCGCCCAGTTTAGGCTCGTCCAGTTTACGCAATTCCAGCCGCTGCGGTGTCAACACCAGAGCCATCACGCTCTGCTCATCCTGCACCAGTTGCCAGCGAGCAGCGATGGCGTCCAGTTGCGCTTGCATCGTCACGTCTTCACAAATCAGCTGTAGTTGCACTGAAAGCTCCCAGAAAAGTAAGAAAATAATCGCCGCGAGTGTAGCGTAACGCTCACAGAAACCCCAGAGATTGTTGGCTGGCAACGCGCCGTTAACGCTCAAGCTCGGCAAGCAATTCCTCGATCAATTCGCCCAGCGGTTTCGGCTTGCCGATCACGTAACCTTGGGCATAGTCGACCCCGAGTTCCAGCAACCTGTCTATGATGTCTGGATTTTCGACAAACTCTGCCACCGTCTGCTTTTTCATCTGCTGGGCGAGCTCGTTAATCGCGCGCACCATGATAAGGTCCGTCTCATTTTCATGCATATCACGCACGAACATGCCGTCGATTTTGACAATATCCAGCGGCAGCTGGCGCAAGTAACCAAACGAGGAGAGGCCCGAGCCAAAGTCATCCAGCGCGATCAGACAACCCAAAGCTTTGAGCTGGGCAAAAAACTCCATCGCCAGCGCGACGTTTTTCATCGCAGCGGTTTCAGTGATTTCTAAGCACAATCTTTCGCAAGGAATCACACTGTTCGCCAGACGATCGAGCAAGAATTGAATGAACTCCGGATTCCCCATCGAATGACCGGAGAGGTTAATCGAACAGCGCCCCAGACGCGCGACCACCTCTGGCCGCGCTTCCAGCCAATCGAGGGTTTGATTGACCACTTGCTCGTCGATCAGATGGGCGATGTTGTAGCGCTCCGACGCTGGCATAAAAATAGCGGGCGACAGATAACGATTATCACTGTCACGAATGCGCACCAAGATCTCAAAGTGCATTTTTTTACATTCCCGGCTGAGCGGCAAAATGCGCTGGGCGAACAGCTCCAGACGATCGTTGGCCAGCGCATCGTGCACAAGATTGACGCTTTCCATCTCCTGCTGGCGGCGCTGCAACTCTTCGCTATCGAGGCTAAACAGTTGATAGCGGTTGCGCCCAAGCTCTTTGGCGGCGTGGCAGGCGGTGTCGGCTTGAGCGTGGACCATTTGCGGCGAATCGGCGGTGTGGTCGATCATGCGAATGCCAATCGAGCAGGTGAGATTGAGCCGCACCGTCTCCCAGACAAACGGCTCGGCACCTAAGGTGGCGAGAATCGATTTGGCAACACCAATCGCGGTGTGCTCGTTGCTGTCTTTAAGCAGCACGGCAAATTCGTCGCCGCCGAGGCGCGCCAAAACGGCGTTGTGAGGCAACACCTCTTCCAGCATGCTGGCGCAATATTGGATTGCGGCATCTCCCGCATCGTGGCCGGCGGTATCATTGAGCACCTTGAGCTGGTCCATATCAATGTACAACATGGCGTGTACGCGGCGATGGCTTTCGACTTCGCCCAGCGAGCGCTTGAGTTCGATCTCAAACTGGTTGCGATTGTAAGTGTCGGTCAACAAATCGTACTTGGCCTGATACTCCAACTGCGTCGCCAACTGTTTGTTGTGCGAAATGTCTTCGCCGACAATCAACACCTGACCTGATTCGGTTAACGGGCGAATATTTTCCCGCACCCAGACCGCTTCACCATTGGTATGGCGATACTCAATTTCACGCCGCCACACCCCTTTCATATCCGGATCGGGCTGCAATAGTACTTGGCGTGGGTTCATCGCTTTGCTGTCGCAATAAAAATCGTGCAAATGATGGCCGAGCATCGACATTTGTGGATACCCCAACAACTGCTGGGCAAAACGATTGACCTGCTGGATGCGATTGTTGGCATCAAGCGTCACCATCATCACCGGTTGCTGCTCGTAGTAATTACGCAGATTCGATTCGCGCTTGTAGAGTTTATCCTCCATCACTTTACGCGAGGTGATATCGCGCGCTTCAAACAGATAGCGCGGCGCTTTTTTGGTTTGAGAAGAGAAAGGCTTGAGCGACACTTCCAGCACTATCGAGCCTTGTTCGGCGCTCCAGATCTCCGCTTCAAAGGTACTCACCATCGACTCCGAAGAGGCAAAATAGCTCGCTAAACGGGCGCCTGATTCGTCTTCCCAATGCTTGTGCTGCCATAAAGGTCTCTCAAGCGGCATGCCCGGATAAAACAGCAGTGTTTGCAGTTGGCTGTTGCTTGAAATCAGGCAACCGTGCTGATCCAAAATGCCGATGTACTGCAAGCTTTGGTCGAAAATCGATTCGAGGATCAGTTGGCTCTCTCTGGCGAGGCTTTCACTGCGGCGCAAACGGCGCAGATAGGAAACTTGCAACAAAATCACGCCCAGCAGCAGCACAAAGGCGATGCCAACCATGCGGAGCTCGCGGCTATAGCGCTCAAAAAACGGCTCCGGTTTATTGAAAAACACCGAGGCCGATTCTCCTTCCACACCGAGCCCCCAGCGTGCGACCGCTTGATAATCGAGGCGAATATCCGGCTCTCCCACCCTCACTTTGGGCAGTGGCGCGCTTGGATTAACCAGAACGTTGAGTAACACTTCTCCGCTTTCAAAGCCTTGCTTATAGCCACTCTGGATCACCCCACCCACCGCACCATGGCCCACGCCGACATCGTGCACCAGATAAATGGGCGAACGGCTCATTTGGTTGAGCTTTTTCCAGTCGTCATTGCTGGTCAAACGGCCGCTGATATCGCGGTAGTAAGCCCAAAACAGCACCGCATCACTCATGTCCATCCAAGCCGTCTGCTGCGCCAGATCCAGCATATTATCCGGCACCAAGTGCATCACTTTGTGCTGATAGCGCGGATGCTCGGTGAGAAAGCGGTCGATCTGTACGCGCAACGCTTTCCCGCTGATGGAGTGATCCGTCACCACATAGATCTGTTTGACTTGCGGCTGCAAACGCTCAATCAGCGCGATGTTGGCGACTATGTCGGTGTCTTCGGTGAGGCCAGTGGCTTTTAAACCTGCATGCAAACTTGGCTGGTAATCATTAATTCCGCCAAAGATCACTGGCGTATCACCAAGCTGCTCGGCAAGGCGCTGCATCAACGCCAAAGCGATATTGTCGCTGACCACAATCGCGTCAAAACGCTCCTGTTCCAGCTTGGTTTTGTAGAGAGAATAGAGCTGGTTGAGAAAACGGGCGCTTTGATTGCGTTTACTGTCTAAGTAGAGCACGCGCATCGAGATATCACGCTGCTCTAGCTGCTGCGCCAGTCCACGCTGAAACGAGTCGGTCCAGTAAAAGCCTTGATGGTAGGAGTGAACCACCAGCACTTTTTTCTCTTCAGCCGTTGCAAAAGCGCTGCAGCACAGCAGCAGTAAACAGACACAAAAACGCACGCATTCACCTTGTTAATATTCAGTCGATTCAGGCGCAAAGTGCGATTGTGCAAGCTGAGCGACCCTTGTTAGTATTATACCCTTACGGCGGTTAAAAAAGGGACAAAGAATGCAGACAACCAACGCCAAACTGGATGAACTCGACCGAGCGATTTTAAAAACGCTGATGGCGGATGCGAAAACCCCCTACGCCGAGATGGCAAAACAATTTAACGTCAGTCCTGCCACGATTCACGTGCGCATCGAAAAGATGAAAGCCGCCGAGGTGATTGAAGGAACAGAAGTGATCGTCAATACCAAGAAACTCGGCTATGACGTTTGCTGTTTTATTGGCATTAATCTCAATGCGGCGCGTGATTACCACTCGGCACTGCAAAAGCTCAACGCCCTTGATGAGGTAGTGGAGGCTTACTACACCACCGGTGCGTACAACATTTTCGTCAAACTGATGTGCAAATCGATTGAAGAGCTGCAATATGTGCTGATCGACAAACTGCAAGCGATCGACGAAGTGCAGTCCACCGAAACCCTCATCTCACTGCAAAATCCCATCAATCGCAACGTCAACCCTTAACGCTGCCGTTCAGCAAAAAACAAGGCCAGCACTGTGGCTGGCCTTGTGTGAAGTTTTCGCGCTTTATTGAATTACGCCGCAATACCGCAATGACGCAGCAAAGCATCAATTTGTGGTTCACGGCCGCGGAAGCGTTTAAACAACTCCATCGGCTCTTCGCTGCCGCCCATCTCAAGAATGTTGTGCAGGAAGCTTTGCCCCGTTTCAGAGTTGAAAATCCCTTCTTCTTCAAAACGTGAGAACGCATCGGAAGAGAGCACTTCAGCCCACAGATAGCTGTAGTAACCCGCGCTATAACCACCCGCAAAGATATGCCCAAAACTATGCGATGCACGCGCCCATTCGACCGCTGGCAGCACCGCCACTTTCTGTTTCACTTCCGCCAACGTTTCCAGTACACGCGGGCCGACTTCCGGATCGAACTCAGTGTGCAGGGTGAAATCGAACAGACCAAACTCAAGCTGGCGCAAAATCCCCATCGCCGACTGGAAGTTCTTCGCCGCCAACATTTTCTCTAGCATCGCTTTAGGCAGCGGTTCGCCCGTTTCGTAGTGGCCAGAGATAAACGCCAGCGCCTCTTCTTCCCAGCACCAGTTTTCGAGGAACTGGCTTGGCAGCTCAACCGCATCCCAAGGCACACCATTGATGCCAGAAACCGCACCCGTGCTCACTTGGGTCAACATGTGATGGATGCCATGACCGAATTCGTGGAACAGCGTGACCACTTCATCGTGCGTAAACAGCGCGGGCTTATTGCCGATCGGACGGTTGAAGTTACACGTCAGATACGCCACTGGCGTTTGCAGATCGCCTTGCGCGTTAACGCGGCGCACGCGGCACTCATCCATCCACGCGCCGCCACGTTTGTGTTCACGCGCGTAGAGATCCAGGTAGAAACTGCCGCGCAGCGTGCCTTGTGCATCAAAAATATCGAAGAAACGCACCGACTTATGCCAAACATCGACGCCCTGACGCTCTTGCACACTCATGCCAAACACGCGCTTGAGCACTTCAAACAGGCCACTGACGGCTTTGGACTCAGGGAAATAAGGGCGCAACTCTTCATCAGAAATTTGGAACAGATGCTGTTTTTGCTTTTCGCTGTAGTAAGCGATGTCCCACACGTTGAGTTCAGACACACCAAACTCTTGCTCAGCAAACTGACGCAGTTCTTCAACTTCGCGCTCACCTTGCGGCTTGGCTTTGGTGGCCAAATCATTCAAGAAGCCAAGCACTTGTGCTGGGCTCTCGGCCATTTTGGTCGCCAGCGATTTTTCGCTGTAAGCGTTAAAACCCAGCATACGGGCAATTTCATAGCGCAGTTTTAACTGCTCGTTGATGATTTCCGTGTTGTCCCACTTACCCGCGTTCGGGCCGCGATCAGAGGCGCGCGTCACATACGCTTCGTAAACTTCACGGCGCAGCGCTTGGTTGTCACAGTAAGTCATCACTGGCAGATACGACGGTACGTCGAGCGTCAGCAGATAGCCATCCAGCTCTTTCGCTTCTGCCGCCGCTTTGGCCGCCGCCAGCGCGGATTCAGGCATGCCTGCTAGCTCTTTTTCATCCGTGAGGTGCTTGGTCCAGCCCATGGTGGCATCAAGGGTGTTGTTGGAGAATTTCGAGCTCAGCTCCGACATGCGTTTGCTGATCTCGCCGTAGCGATGCTGCTCGTCCGCAGGCAAGCCGATGCCCGACAACTCAAAATCACGCAGTGAATCGGTGATGGTTTTCTTCTGCGCTTGCGTCAGTTTTTGATACTCATCGCTGGCTTTGATGGTTTTGTAAGCTTCAAACAGGCCTTTGTGCTGACCGACCCAAGTGCCGTACTCTGACAGCATCGGCAAGCAGCTTTCATAAGCATCACGCAGCTCATCGCTGTTAACCACCGAGTTCATATGGCTGACGGGTGACCAAATGCGGCTCAGGCGATCATCCACTTCCTCAATCGGCGCAATCACGCTTTCCCAGCTCGGGTTGCTGTTGTCCGCCAACACTTGGTCAATCTTGGCGCGGCAATCGGCAATCGCCTGCTCGACCGCAGGTTTCACATGCTCAGGTTTGATTTGAGAAAACGGAGGCAGATCCGTAAAAGTAAGCAGTGGATTCGACATATAAATTCCTTTTGTTTGGTTCATAGGCGTGACTGGGGCAGCCGCGCGTCCAACGGGCTGCGCGCTTCCATCGACTGTTTTTCAGCCAACGGAGGTAATACGTACTGCATTATGACACTACATATGAGCAACAGGTTCAGATTTCAATACTGTGGAGCAATTTTGTCCGTGCTTAGGCTGAGAGATCCATCAACATCCGCATCACTTGCGTATATAATCACCCTATTCATCCCAGACCACACTCTGCCAAGAGTGTTACGAGAGTGTATTTTGCTGAGTTATCGCCACAGTTTTCACGCTGGCAATCACGCCGACGTGGTAAAGCATATTGTTCAGAGTTTGATTCTGGACGCCTTAAAACAAAAAGACAAACCCTTCGTCTATCACGACACCCATTCCGGCGTGGGTCGCTACGATCTGACGCATGAATGGTCAGAAAAGACGGGCGAATACAAACAAGGCATCGCACGAATTTGGGAGCAAAACAATCTTCCTGAAGATCTTAAAAGCTACCTCGATGCCATCAAGGTGCTGAATAACGGCGACAACTTACGTTACTACCCAGGTTCGCCGCGCGTGGCGCGTGCTCAGTTGCGTGAGCAAGATCGTATGGTACTCACCGAGCTTCACCCAAGCGATTACCCGCTATTGGAACAAGAGTTTCACCGTGATCACCAAGTGAGCATCTACAAAGAAGATGGCTTTTCACGCCTTAAAGCCAGCCTGCCGCCACAAGAGCGCCGCGGTTTAGTGCTGATTGACCCACCTTACGAGCTAGCCAAAGAGTACCGTGATGTGGTGCAAGCGATTTACCAAAGCCACAAACGTTGGGCGACGGGCATCTACGCGATTTGGTATCCGGTGGTCAATCGCTGCGACATCGATGACATGCTGGAAGGGCTTGAAGGGCTCGGCATTCGCAAAATCTTACAAATTGAGCTCGGCGTGTCACCCGACACCAACGAGCGCGGCATGACGGCATCCGGCATGATCGTGATAAACCCGCCGTGGAAGCTGGAAAGCCAGATGCAAGAGATTCTGCCGTTTCTGCAACAAGCCATCGCGCCAGCGACAGGCCACTGGAAAGTCGAGTGGGTGGTACCGGAATAACGGCTGATCGCCCCTCCTCTCTCAGCGCAGCGCCTTAACCGCTGCGCTTTTTTCACCCAACATCGCCACTTAACTCTGCCTCATATTCCTTGAGCGCGAGCTTTTCCGATCCTCTCATCGCTATTTGTCATAAGCATCGTCACTTTTTCCCATTAAGCAAATTGCTAGACTCGTTTTATGATAGGGGGAAAGCGGTGGCATTGACTTCACAACGCGCCACCCCAATCTATGTTGGGCACTCAAAAAATCAATAAGATCTTGGAGAAAGTAATGGCAACGCATTTTGACTATATCTGTATCGGTGGTGGTAGTGGCGGTATCGCATCGGCCAACCGTGCAGCCATGTATGGCGCGAAAGTGGCGCTGATCGAAGCGAAAGACCTAGGCGGCACCTGTGTCAACGTCGGTTGTGTACCGAAAAAAGTGATGTGGCATGGCGCGCAAATCGCCGAAGCGATGAGCCTTTACGCTCCAGATTACGGCTTTGATGTGGACGTAAAAGGCTTCGACTGGAGCAAACTGGTGGAAAGCCGCCAAGCGTACATTGGCCGTATCCATCAATCTTACGATCGCGTGCTCGGCAACAACAAAGTCAACGTGATTAAAGGCTTCGCGAAATTCATCGATGCGAAAACCGTGGAAGTGAACGGTGAGCACTACACCGCGGATCACATCCTGATCGCCGTAGGCGGCCGCCCGACCATTCCAAACATTCCGGGCGCGGAATACGGCATCGATTCCAACGGCTTCTTCGACCTAGCAGAGCAACCAAAACGTGTTGCTGTGGTCGGCGCGGGTTACATCGCGGTGGAAATCGCTGGCGTACTCAACGCGCTTGGCACCGAAACTCACCTGTTCTGCCGTAAAGAATCACCACTGCGCAGCTTCGACCCTATGATCATCGACACCTTAGTGGAAGTGATGGCGGCAGAAGGCCCAACATTGCACACCCACTCGGTACCAAAAGAAGTGGTGAAAGAAGCCGATGGCAGCCTAACGCTTCACCTTGAAAACGGTGCAAGCCAAAACGTTGATCAGCTTATCTGGGCAATCGGTCGTCACCCAGCGACTGACGCCATCAACCTGAGCGCAACCGGTGTAGCAACCAACGAGCGCGGCTACATCAAAGTCGATGAGTTCCAAGCCACCAACGTAGAAGGCATTTACTGCGTGGGCGATATTATGGAAGGCGGCATAGAACTCACCCCGGTTGCAGTGAAAGCAGGTCGTCAGCTTTCTGAGCGTCTGTTCAACAACAAGCCCAACGCGAAAATGGATTACGATTTGGTCCCAACCGTGGTGTTCAGCCACCCACCAATCGGCACCATCGGCCTGACCGAGCCAGAAGCGATCGCCAAATACGGCGAAGAGAACGTGAAAGTGTACCAATCTGGCTTTACCGCGATGTACACAGCAGTGACGCAACACCGTCAGCCATGCAAGATGAAGCTCGTATGTGCGGGTGAAGATGAGAAAGTGGTCGGCCTGCACGGCATCGGTTTCGCGGTGGACGAAATGATTCAAGGTTTCGGCGTGGCGATGAAGATGGGCGCCACCAAAGCCGATTTCGATTCTGTTGTGGCTATCCACCCAACCGGTTCGGAAGAGTTTGTTACTATGAGGGGTTAGTGTAGGAAAAGCATCTTACACACGTAAATAACTCTGGAAAATAATCAATCACTGTCCATACTATATGCATGGACAGTGATATTTTTCAGGATGATTTATGACATACCTTGTGTACTCTAGCGATGTATTTAAAGAGACTGAGCTACGAAAGCTGGATGATGGCACATTCCATTGTCAACCAACCAATGACAACATCGGTTCACTACCAACCCTTTTTTATCAAAATGGCATATTCAATTACGAAGCCAACAGCTACCTTTTTTATCTAAAGGCAATAAAGAAGGCAGAAGATCTATCTCCCTGCGCTCAGGCATTACGTGCTTACTATCAATTTCTTGAAGACAATGGGTTAAATTGGGATAACTTCCCTCCTGTTAAACGCCTCAAACCAACCTACCTTTTCCGCTCCCACCTGCTCAAGCAAATCAAACAAGGTGAACTTGCACATAGCACGGCTAGTGTTCGTATGAATCAAATCGTCAACTACTATAAATGGTTGATGCACGACGGCTATCTATGCATAAAAAACGAGAAGGAAGCCCCGTTCAAAATGGAGTTTGTTTCTATTCAGAATAATGGGACTCTTGCTCATATATCTCCAACCTTCACTATTGAGACTAGTGATTTGCGCATAAAAGTACCAAGAGATGCAGATAGCAAAAATATCAGACCACTATCCCCATTAAGTATTGATGCTCTTAGTGTTTTAACTCATCACCTTCTGCGAACATCTGAAGAGTTGCGATTACAATCTTTGCTCGCTATAGATACTGGTATGCGGATTGAAGAAGTGGCAACCTTCACATTAGATGCGTTAGATACCGCAATTCCACTTGCGGAAAGCCAATATCGCTTCGAAATGCTGTTATGTCCCCGCTCTACAGGGGTACAAACCAAGTTTCTAAAAACTCGGACGGTTGAGATTTCATCGAACTTGCTCCAGTTATTGAATCAATATCGAGTTTCAGAGCGCCGTCTTAAGCGTGTTGCCAAACTCAATGAAAAAATAGAACAGCTAGACAACGAAGTCCCCCCTTTCACCCAAAAAAAAATTGAATTACTAGATCGCAGTAAACGTCACGAACCACTTTTTATAAGCCAACAAGGTAATCCCGTCACAGGAAAGATCATTGAGTCTCGCTGGGTTGAATTCAGAGCAGAAATAAGGCAAGCAGAACCATCATTTTCTCACCGCTTCCATGATTTACGCGCCACCTATGGTACTTATCGTCTCAATGATTTACTCGAAGCTAATCTGCCCGTTGTTGAATGTATGGAGCTTTTGATGGGTTGGATGGGACATAAAAATGAGAGCACCACTTGGAAGTATCTACGCTTCCTAAAGCGTAAAGAAGCATTTAAAGTCAAGTTTGGCATCCTCGACAGCATTATGCACGAAGCGCTTGGAGGTGAAGATGAGTAAGGTTATATATCTGAGTGACTGGAAACATGAGTTGTGCATTCAGCTAAATACGTCAGATCACAATCTTGCAGACTTTAATCGATTATTAGTAAAAGGGTGCCCTTCTACGAGGCTATTACAGCAAGGTGGTAAGTTCGAGAGTGCCAACCGTGAGCACTTTATTCTTCAGTTAAAGCACAAGTTCGATGAAGAAATTCAAGAAGGTGCTAGCCACAATACGCTTTACTACACTTTTAAAGAAACCGCTAGTTACCTCTCGTGGAGTGATGCAGAAGGTATCATCACCTTCACCCAGTCTTCGTTGGAGCGATACATGTCTTTTCTGCAAAATAGAGTTATGTTAGGTAGCTTAAAGAGAAGCACTTATAAAAAGCTCCGCAGCCAAATGGTCAAACTGTTTGTTAGATATCTTGAACTACCAAGTCACTACTTTGACAATATCATCGTAATGGATAACAAAGATACCGAGTCTTTTGAAGCCTATACTCGTAGCGACTTAAATCAGCTTCTGCCATTTTTGCGACAAGTATTCAAACAGACCTACAAGCAGTTAATTGAAAACCCTGACAGACATATAAACGCCCACAGCAACCAACAAACCATGACATTCGAGTGGAAAGGCGAGCAGTATTGGTTGTGTGCTGGTATTTCCAAAATGATGTGTGCTGCAACCTTCATTTTGGCTTACTACACCTATACTAACACCAGTGACCTGTTCCAGCTAAAACAACCCAGTAACGCTTCAATGTCCATGGGCGAAGAGTGGTATACCATGCCTGCCTTCAAGCGCCGTGCATTTAAAACCATACAAGTAGAAATGGGTGGTCATGAACTGGATATTCCCAAGTATGCTTTAAATTTTTTCGACAACTTGCTCAATGCATCAAGAATAATTCGCTCAGATAGCAAAGCAATGCTGCTCCAAACAGTCGTTTCCGAAAGAGTGCAACCGCTGTCCTCGTCAACACTGCAAAGTTTCTTAAAAATATGGGTCGAAAAACATTTTACCTTTATAGACCAAACAGGTCGCCGATTACGTCCCGTAATCAGCCGTTTTCGTGAAACGGGCACCCAATTAACTGCTTATCATCAGGGTGAAATGGTTAACGACATTATGCTGAATAACACGCCACAAACCCGTAAACGCAACTACAGCAAAGGGAACAAACTGGCAAATAACGGTATGATGCAAGATACCATTTCTATTCGGGAAGAACAGATCAAAAGCGGAGTCAATTCCCAGCAAGCTAGGGAAAATCTTAGTATTAAGGTGCTAGTCATTGAGGACGAAAACAAGATTAGATATCCCGAATTAAGCCGCACTGCCAACGGCGGAAGCTGCACTACACCATTCGGGAAAAAATCAGAAAAGTACACCAAGAAAGCTAAAGCACAAGGACTACTGGCGAAGGAAGGAGAGAAACTGGCGTGCGCTGACCTCCTGGGATGCTTTGGTTGCGCAAGCCAAGCTATCGTACAGTCAATCTCAGACATCTGGTGCCTGCTCTCATTTAAAGCCTGCATTGAGGAATCTCTTTACTTTCATTTAGATGCCAGTCATTACCGAAAAAACTTTGAAGCCATCGTACAGTTCATCGAACAAAACATACTTCCAAACCTCAGAAAACGGATATTGAGACAAGCCGAGGCCAAGCTTAATGATGATGGCTTACATCCTGCTTGGGATAGTAGCGAGTCCGTTCTAGCTTTAATCCCAAACTTAACTGACGAGATAAAATAATGGATACCAGTCATCTTTACTTACCCGACTTTCCTCAGCAGCATAAGGTCAAGGATGTGGATGTTGTTGCTCTCTATCATGAGGGGCGATTTGATGAGTTGGATGCAGTTGTCATCTGCAAAGATGAAAATGGCAACGTTACTGCCACCTTTGGGCAAAGTAACTGGGATTGTTTGCCGTTTTCTCGAAAAAGAACGAACAACAACTTGAGTGCAGTTGAGTTCGATGCATTTCCTCAACTGCAACGAGAACTGAAACTCATCACATTTGGATGGCTATTTAATAAAAATCCAAAACAGAGAAGGGCATCGAAATTTAGTGGTATACGATCAAATTTCAGCAAGATAAAAACAGCCTATAGATTTTTAGCAGAAAACAATCATAGTTCGCTTAAAGCCCTTAGCACCCCTTCTGTATGGCTTCAGTTTGAGAGTTTCCTACAAAAAAAAGACTATGCACAACGAACAATTGAGAACGTATTTGTTTCCATTAATGCCGTAATACATGACGCATATTGGCACAAACTAGAGTAAGCGCATCATAAACCCCGCATTCTAATCGTCTAGCCCGAATAATAAGATCAAACCTCCAACCCAAAGGAGATTTGAAATGGCCAAACGACGCACTAACCAAGAATGGCGAACCCTGTTCGAACA
>NZ_JZAM01000383.1:0-410 GCF_000960595.1 Vibrio sp. S234-5 | reverse complement strand
GCCCAAGGCGATCGAGCACATATTCTGGTGCGTCTGATTCCTTAAATGAAGTAGAGACGGCTGTCAGAGTAATGATGATGTTTTGCTCGCGGAACTTAAACGGCAGCTGACAGATATCGCGCTGAATATTCTTCATCAGCTCTAACGTGTATTCTTCACTTTGTTCTGGAATCAGCAGAATAAACTCTTCACCGCCAAAGCGAGCGACGGTTTCGGTATCAGACACGCGCTTATTGATGGCTCGAGCAATGATCTTCAGCGCTTTATCACCAGCGGTATAACCATAACTGTCGTTTACGGCTTTGAAGTTATCCACATCAAACAGTACCACTCGTAGATTTTGTTGAGAGCGAATCCAACGACGCTGTTCGAGCTCAAGACGATCGTTAAATGCTGTTCGGTTGTAAACC
>NZ_JZAM01000382.1:0-389 GCF_000960595.1 Vibrio sp. S234-5 | reverse complement strand
ATTTAGCACAAGCAACCGTTTTTTAATCATTTTAACCTCTTTAAAATTAAGAAGATAGAAATCATAAAGTGCCGTCCTATATAACTAAATAATTAGACAGAGCAATTTGGTATCTATCTTATAACAGCCTATACGATTAGAACTCAGTCGTACAATCATTAATATGTGAGTGTTGCTATCTTTTTAATACCTATGATGAACGTCCATCGATTTATTTCAAATAACTCCAAGAAAGTTTTTCATGGATATCGTTTGATCGTGATCAAGACCAACAATGAGATCAAAGATATTATTGTTGCTGTCAAATACGAGCCTCAAATCTAGACAAAAAAAATTTATAACCACTAAAGTTGGCAACACTGAAGTACAAGAAATTATTTCAAAGAGAG
>NZ_JZAM01000381.1:0-411 GCF_000960595.1 Vibrio sp. S234-5 | reverse complement strand
GGGCAACCGACTATGATGGTGGTTAATCCCGCAGGTAATGCCAAACAGTTGAACTACCAACTGGTTGTGGAAAGGGAAGGGTCAATCCCGCCGAGCGCGATTCTAAAACCGCTAGATGAAATGGCGCGCCTTTTAGATATAAAAAGCTACTACCGAACACGGATTCCCGCCGGCCTTGATACTTTAGCACTGTCGTACTTGATCCTGCTGCATCTTTGGCCAAATAAGCAGGTTATAACTGTATTGAAACGCCACATCACGAACCACTAAGGAGCCGACAAAATGATCTAGGCTCGTCAGCCACTGCACCTGCGCCCCCTATTCCGCACTGTTGGCGACGCATTTCATACACGTCTCTCTCTTAATCCGGCCCGTCGAACCAAAAGATATCGGGAAGGGAAAACCCGCAAA
>NZ_JZAM01000380.1:0-203 GCF_000960595.1 Vibrio sp. S234-5 | reverse complement strand
TGTTGTATCGACTAGCCGTCGCTTTTGCGTTGAGTTCTGGTATGTTTGGCCTTCAGGCCTCGGATCTCAATCTCGTGACCGCAGTATTGGTTGCGGTAGCGCTCATTGCACCTAAGCTCAAGCAAAGTATGAAAGCCAAACAACGCGTAACGACTGCTAAACAAGCGGCATCTAGAAATGGTTCTGGGAAGGCGTTATGATTG
>NZ_JZAM01000038.1:0-637 GCF_000960595.1 Vibrio sp. S234-5 | reverse complement strand
TTTTTAGCTTTTGAACAACGTGGTTTTTGTCTTCTGTTTGCTCGCATTGGCGGCAAGCATATTTAGGACGAACATATTCCAACACTTTGAGTACCGCTGGCGTGAACTCAAGTTTCTCGCTACGGTCTTCACCGATTTTATGCAGGTTATGTTGGCAGCAAGTGCACTGCTTTTCATCGTCGTCTAAATCAAGTTCGATAACTTCACGAGGCAAGCTCTTTGGCAGTGGTCTGCGTTTACCGCGTTTCTTCGTTGTGATGGTCGTTGTGACAACGTCAACCTCTTCTTCTTTAGCAGCTTCACACTCCGCTTCGTTGAAGAGGTCACCTTGGGATTCATTGTAAGGCTTTAACGCCTCCGAGCGTTTAGCGAACTGACGGTCGAAGGCAAGTTTGAGTTGTTCAAGCAGCGATTGGCGCTCTTGTTTCAATTGGGTTTCTGACGCCATCAGCGCTTTCACCATCGCTTGTAGCTCGGCAACATCTTGGCTTTCTGGGTTGATATTTGGCGCTGAGGGATCCCCTCATAATTTCCCCAAAGCATAACCATGTTTGAATAGATTTTGAGCAAGCAGGGTTGCAGCCACGAGTAAGTCTTCCCTTGTTATTGTGTAGTCAGAATGCCGCAAAACTTCCAT
>NZ_JZAM01000379.1:0-405 GCF_000960595.1 Vibrio sp. S234-5 | reverse complement strand
GTCGGTATGCCTTCGTTTAGACGCACCCCTTCGATTACGAGGCTAGAGATGCGCCCGGTGTCGTAGAGTCCTATAGCTGGATTCTGCCCCACGTCGACATGTGCAAAGGAGTGCAGGCGGTGATTGACGAAGGGACCGTTGCCGAAGGCGGCAGGATGACGGAAGTCCTAACGAGCGACGACAGTTCACCAGACGGCGGCCTGGAAATCACCCACATCTACGGCGTGGCGTTAACCGTAAGTGCCCAAGACAACCCGGTGGACATAGCTCTTGAGCTAATCGGGAGCCGCAGACTAGTATGGTTCCGACTAACTGGTGTGGCACAAATGGATTCAAATTTAGTCTAACAGGGGTAACTCGGCGCAGCAGATGTCGTGAGAGTGAACGGGATAGCAGAAGCTTAAG
>NZ_JZAM01000378.1:0-412 GCF_000960595.1 Vibrio sp. S234-5 | reverse complement strand
AAGCACCGGCTAACTCCGTGCCAGCAGCCGCGGTAATGCGGAGGGTGCGAGCGTTAATCGGAATTACTGAGCGTAAAGCGCATGCAGGTGGTTTGTTAAGTCAGATGTGAAAGCCCCGGGCTCAACCTGGGAATTGCATTTAAAACTGGCAAACTAGAGTACTGTAGAGGGGGGTAGAATTTCAGGTGTAGCGGTGAAATGCGTAGAGATCTGAAGGAATACCGGTGGCGAAGGCGGCCCCCTGGACAGATACTGACACTCAGATGCGAAAGCGTGGGGAGCAAACAGGATTAGATACCCTGGACGTCCACGCCGTAAACGATGTCTACTTGGAGGATGTGGCCTTGAGCCGTGGCTTTCGGAGCTACTGCGTTAAGTAGACTGCCTGGGGCGTACGGTCGCCAGGTTAAAC
>NZ_JZAM01000377.1:0-390 GCF_000960595.1 Vibrio sp. S234-5 | reverse complement strand
TCCATGTAGATGCCGCTTGGGGTGGTGCAACGTTGATGTCTAATCATTACCGTCACCTTCTCGAAGGTGTTGAACTGGCTGACTCAGTGACTATCGACGCGCACAAACAACTGTACATCCCTATGGGTGCAGGCATGGTGTTGTTCAAAGACCCAGACGCGATGAAATCCATTGAACACCATGCGCAATACATCTTACGTAAAGGTTCAAAAGATTTAGGTAGTCATACACTAGAAGGCTCTCGCTCAGGCATGGCCATGTTAGTGTATGCGGCGATGCACATTATTAGTCGCCCAGGCTACGAACTATTGATCGATCAAAGTATCGAGAAAGCGCGCTACTTTGCTGACCTCATCAAACAGCAAGATGACTTCGAACTCGTTTCTGAAC
>NZ_JZAM01000376.1:0-412 GCF_000960595.1 Vibrio sp. S234-5 | reverse complement strand
CAGATAGAACCGGGGCCAATGCCCACTTTCACTGCGCTTACGCCAGCTTCCATCAATCCTTTTGCGCCCGCAGCCGTTGTCACGTTGCCACCGCTACTATCACGATGAGGGAACTCTTCGCGAGTTGCACGAATACGTTGCAGCATGCCTTCTGAATTGCCGTGTGAAGAACCAATCAGCAGCACGTCAACGCCCGCTTCAACCAACGCAGCAACACGCTCTTCATTCCCCGCACCTGCACCAACCTCAGCTCCAACTCGCAGACGACCTCGCTCATCTTTACTCGCATTCGGTTTGCGCTCCGCTTTATGGAAGTCTTGTGCTGTGATCATGCCGGTCAGTTGGAACTCAGCGTTCACCACCACCACTTTCTCTACACGTGCTTCGTGCATTGTTTCTTTCACGTCTGCAC
>NZ_JZAM01000375.1:0-419 GCF_000960595.1 Vibrio sp. S234-5 | reverse complement strand
TATGACCGTTGCCAGTCCCGTGCACGCCATACAATATGTTCATGCTTGACCCCAACAGCGGCGACAAAGCAAAGGAGGCGCATGCACGCCCAAGCACGGCACCAATAAACACGTCGGTGAGAAAAGGCACCCCAAGTAAGATGAGTGCCAAGCCAATTAAACTTGCCCAGCAGAAAGCAAACCAAGCCAACTCAGGATAAAAGTGCGCAATTAACGTCGCAATGACAAAACCCGCAGCGGTGTGCCCAGAAGGTAAGCTCTAGCGGTCGGAGGGAGTAATACAAGCGGGGAGATAAGCGCAGTACTCTTCGGGCCTACGCCGTTTAAAGCTATTTTTCAGAAACCAATAGCTATGTCTATTATACACATTTGACGCTGCCGACGAATAAACAGCTATTATTTTACACCGTAGTTCTTTA
>NZ_JZAM01000374.1:0-432 GCF_000960595.1 Vibrio sp. S234-5 | reverse complement strand
CAAACAGCGCGGCAAACTACCATGGCCACTCAAAGGCAGTGTGTTACATAACTTCGGTACGCGTCAAACCGGACAAGTAAACTGGAAAGGTATGGTGCTTTCCGCTAACTATGGTCAACAAGTTAAAGCAGTTTACCCTGGCACAGTCGTATTTGCAGAGTATTTAAGAGGTTACGGTTTAGTGGTGCTGCTTGATCACGGTAAAGGTGACATGACGCTTTACGGCTACAATCAAGCGTTAACCAAAAAAGAAGGCGATAAAGTCACCGCAGGCGAAGTGATAGCACTCGCTGGTGATACAGGCGGGCAGGACCGACCATCCCTGTATTTCGAAATCCGCCGTAATAGTGAAGCACAGAACCCGAAGTCTTGGT
This sequence comes from Vibrio sp. S234-5, assembly GCF_000960595.1. Lineage (NCBI taxonomy): Bacteria > Pseudomonadati > Pseudomonadota > Gammaproteobacteria > Vibrionales > Vibrionaceae > Vibrio > Vibrio sp. S234-5. Next base: position 58 of record NZ_JZAM01000374.1, on the reverse strand, counting down.
TAAAGCGCTGATTATCTGACTTATTTATCGTGTATTAAAAGCAAAGGAGCCACTCGGC
>NZ_JZAM01000373.1:0-387 GCF_000960595.1 Vibrio sp. S234-5 | reverse complement strand
TGTGATCACAATGTCGTCGTGTGAGATGTCCATTCCGTGCTGTATGTCGCGCTGCGCAACCAACCTACGCAACGATTCACAGCCGGGCGGCAGGTTGGCGGCCAGCAAATCTACCGACATCTTGCGCCCGGAACGGGCCAAGTTGCGATTTAGTGCCGCGAGTGGAAACAAGCGCGGGTCAGGAAAGGCGTACCACAATGGCACCGCGACTTTATTACTTTGGTGCTTGAGGAAATCATACATGTCGTCGTCAATCGATTGACGTATGGCAGGACGAGTCGCTCGCGTATCGGCAAAACGCGCTAAGTCCGGCGTTACAAAATAGCCCGTTTGCGGTTTGGTAGTGATCCACCCCTGCGACTCAAGCAACTGGTAAGCTTGCAATAC
>NZ_JZAM01000372.1:0-413 GCF_000960595.1 Vibrio sp. S234-5 | reverse complement strand
TGGAAGTTGGGTACGCCGGTCGCTGCCAGCGGATACGGTGGCATACGACGCCCGTCTATCAGGATCAGTGTGCGAGAAGCGCCTAGGCCACGCTGGTTGACCTGCTGGGCCGCAGGGGTGAAGGAGAAGGAGTTGGTTTGTGCCAACGTGCCGCCGGTGTTTTGCGTCAAGCTGTTGAGAATATCTTCCGCGCTGTTAAATCCTTTTGCCGCAATATCCATGCTGGTGATGACAGTGACAGGTGACGGACCTTCCATGTGGGTAGTTGAGATCGGTGAACCGGTGACTGTCATTTTCTGTAGTTGCGCGACTTGCTGCCCTTCTGCGAAAGCGAGGGGTGTCAGCGATGCTGTTCCTAGGGCAAGACTTGTAGCAACCGATAAGGCTGTTGTGTTTTTGTACATCCTTGTTGC
>NZ_JZAM01000371.1:0-414 GCF_000960595.1 Vibrio sp. S234-5 | reverse complement strand
AACGTGGCATGGGTGCAACTCAAAACCTACCGAAGCTCGCGAAGTTTATCCAGCTAGCCAAACAGGCTGGTTATGTCTTCGATACCATGGATAACTACACACCGAACCGGCAAGTTGGAAACAACTACAGCGCCGGCGACTACGTTCTACACCTCGGTACGGTATATCAAGCAGTAACAAGCCATACAGCGCAACAAGATTGGGCGCCATCACCAACATCTAGCTTGTGGACGAATGCGGATCCAGCAACTAATTGGACTCAGAATGTTTCATACAAACAAGGCGATGTGGTGACTTATCAAGGTTTGCGTTACCTAGTTAATGTACCGCACGTATCTCAAGCAGACTGGACTCCGAACTCACAGAACACCTTGTTCACAGCTCTATAAGCTGTTCCCTACTATCATCATGTAG
>NZ_JZAM01000370.1:0-389 GCF_000960595.1 Vibrio sp. S234-5 | reverse complement strand
GCCTTGCCCAGATTAAGCTTCAATTGAGCATATCTCGGGATTTTTGTGTTGTATTTATCGCCTTCACCCAATAGGACGTAATCATTGTAGTCCGCTTTATATTGCGCCGCGAGGAGGTTCGGTTGGTACGGCGTTTGCTGCGGATCAGTAATAACGTGTCGGCCAGTCATGGAGCCATAAGCTCGTTTGATAATATTAAAGCTATTGATTTTGCTTTCTAAGCCAGAAAGGTTAGAAATGCCCGTACCGAGCTTTTGTATCAATCTGGTTTTGATTTGTTCGATGGCCGTGAGCTCTGCACTGGTTGGTGCGGGTAAGGTCTTCGGCAGGCCGAAATTTATCTCTTCGATCGGATAACCGGTGGTGATGTGATCATCACTCCATTGTTA
>NZ_JZAM01000037.1:0-6682 GCF_000960595.1 Vibrio sp. S234-5 | reverse complement strand
CGATACCGAAGTATCAAATTGGTCACTCAGTTCATTGATAAATCTTTTGGATTATCATCAACGAGTGCCCACACAGATTGATAGGTTTATATTGTTAAAGAGCTTGCTTTTTGAGAAGCTTTTCTCTCGAAGCGGAGGTGAATTCTAGCGAGTTAATTTGAAGAGTCAAACACTTTTTCAAATTTCTTTCTTTAGAAGATTTACCCTCTTACTGTACTGCTGAAGCCTTGTGGCGTCTGCCGTGTCAGTGGATGCGCATTATAGGGAACGCTTTTTTCTTGGCAAGTGAAAAATCGCGTTTTTTGATAAAAAAACGCTTAAGCGAACATTATTCACTCAAACGCCCATTTTCTCTTAATTTATATTCAGCTTGCACAGAGGATATTCACAAAACCTTGTGGATAACTAGTCATCACTATCAAAGAAGTAAGAGATCCGCGATCTAGGATTCAGGTACTCTTTCACTTTTTCAGGTAATTTGCTGGGGTGAATAGCACTGATAATCTTAATGTCTTTATCGGCAAGATCGATGATCGGAGCCTGCGTTCGAGGCACAGTAGGATCATAGACCAGTACATTTGGGTAAAGGAGATGAGATGCGTTCACCGAAATAACTAAACCAACCATGTTATTGGAAAGCTGAACGACCGTGCCCGGAGGGAATACCCCCATGAATTTGATCAAAATGCTAAGATTCTCAACATTATAAAGATGCTTACAGTTCTTATATAAGAAGGAAAGCGCTGTATAAGGTATCTTTTGCTCCGCCTGCACGTTATGGTGGCACAAGTTATCAAAAGCATTGGCAACGGCAATCACTTGAGTGAGTTCATCAATGTCTGCACCTTTTAGTCCTTCAGGATAACCCGAGCCATCGTTCATCTCATGATGCTGTGCTATCACTAACTTGGCACTTTCAGGGAAGTCGCCGATGGTACTCGCCAAATCAACACCGTATTTAGTATGCAACTTGAGATAGTTAAACTCGGGCTCGGTCAGAGGTGTCTGCTTACGGATGATCGCTGAGGGCACTTTAATTTTGCCAATATCGTGAAAAAGAGCGGCAAAAGAGAGCTCTTTCAAACGCTCAGCATCAAAGCCTTTCGCTCGGCCTATCATCATAGCGATCACAGATACGTTAAGTGAATGAAAATAGATGTCTTCAAATTCACTCTTCCCACTCATCAAATGCAAAGTGACATTGTCATCACTCATAAGTTTTTCAACAATATCGTCAATGAGCTGTTTTGCTTCATCAACCGCATCCATCGGCCGATTACGTATCTTCGTCATGACGGAGCGCATTCTTGCCAATGAACGCTCGAACTCTTTCTCACATTGAATCACACGGCGTCGATATGAACTGAGTTTTTCAATGCGCTTTTGCTTTTCACTCCATAATTTTTTGGTTTCGACATCCAGTTTATCTGACTGGCTTTCATCGTGACTTGCGGTTTGATTGGCAGGAAGAGGCTGTGTATCACTCTGACTCACATTCAGATAGACGTACTTCACGCCGAGGTGGCGAATCATGTCGACCTGTTCCTGATCTTTAATTTTGAAACTATTAAACAGGAAGGGGTGTTCGTTCCACTTCAATGGCAGACGTATATGTAATCCAGGCTGAATACGATCTACAGTAATTTTAATCGTTGACACTTCTCGTTCTGACCTAAAATTGCTACGTAAGTTGTGAATATTACTGGAGATTGCGAGTTAATTCATCAATAACACTTCACACTCATATTGGTAAAGCTAATAAAAAGGCGCCGACAACATCATGAGCACCACTTTCAATACTTAGAAAGTTGTCAACTCATCTCATATGTAGTAAACAGACAGGCGAGTACTACTTTCTTCTTAAGTACAAGATAGCTGACAACAGGCTAAGTTGCAGATAACTCAAGTGTGCTTTCTATGAATTTCTCTTGATTTGCAATAACTGATTTAACTCCTTCATCGACGGTATTGCTGCAAACTGTGTTCCTTGTCCGCCGATCTCGTCCCACATTGCTTTGTTGGAAACATACAACTGGGCTACGACTCTCTCATCACCAGCTTCATCAAGCAATCCAGCGGGTACCCAATACTGTTTTTGGTTGTCCATCAAATACGGAACGCTACTGCCGCATTTTTGGCAAAAATCCGAACGATAGCCAGACTCCATTCGATATGACTGGATCACATCAAGACCACTAAGCCATTTAAACTGATCTCTATCTAAAAAGTTCGCAGTATCAGATGAAGAGCCTGACAGCTTGCGACATTTAGAGCAGTGACACTGATACAAGTTGGGTAATGGCTCCTCTATTTTTAAAACTGACCGCACCACAGAGGCATTTTCCTTCTATCGCCAGGTATCCTATCAAAAAGCTTTGCGTCAGTCTTTCATGGTATAGAAAGGAGAGTAAATAGATGCTCGACTTGTTTGCGTGGTAACGGGAATGAGGAGAGACGCTTCATACGACTTTAGGTCACACGGACAAAAGTGAGTTGTAGCACTAGCTAAACTAGCAAATCGCGAATTATTAGAAAGAGGGCAAATACCTGCTCGTTGCACCAAATTAAAATATGACCGAGGACTAAACTGACTATTTTCAATTTAAGGCCTATACTTAACGTAGCTCCGCAAATTTGAGTTATTTCCCATTATAAAACAAGTTTCCTTTAACAGTAATTTTTGAACTTATCGTTTAACTTCTGCGACAGATCTCTTGAGTGACTATGAAATAACTCTAGTTATCAGAGCGTAACCTATGGAATAAGCCGAGGTATATATATCTGACAGAGAAACTGGAACAGTTAAATGATTAAATGGCTTAATGAGAATAGAGGCTTTGGATTTATCACCAAATATATTGATGGAATAGATACTTTTGCTCATTTCCTTTCAGTTTGCTCTAATGGGTTTAAGACTGTATTGGCAGGACAAAAAGTCAGCTTTGAAGTTGGGCCCGTTGAGGAAGGTCCAAAAGCACCAAATGTCCCTCTCATCTAGATACGCTTGGAGGCATACTAATCAAAAGCTTTACCTTCACTTTTTAGTCCAGCTATTATTTGATTGCAAAAGTCCAGTCTAACTTCGTCCTTCGTTTGGAACTCCAAATCTACTCCCTTTAGGTTATAGATTTGCAGTTGATTAAAACGATTTGGATGGAAAACAAAAGTATACCAGAAAATATCTATATGCCAGAACGCTCATTTTATAAGGATAAGACATCATTGAAAGGAAATAGATCATGATACCTACCAACGAAAATACATGGCGCCAAAAATATCGAAAATCACTGAATATAAAAGGCATTGAATATATATACTGGTCATTAAAAAAAGTTGCTCAAGATTATCAGGTAATCCTGTCCAAAATTCCGTTTACTAAACGTCTTCTTATTGAAAATGTCATGCGTCAAACCTCTGATTTAAATGAATCATCTCGGATTATAGGAGCATTGTTCTTTAAAAATACGACGCTCAATTCAGAGCACAACGGTAACTCATCAGAGTTTAGTTTCTATCCTAGCAGAGTACTGATGCAGGATTATACCGGGATACCTGCTTTGGTCGATCTGGCCGTTATCAGAGATGCGGTTGTACAAGCTGGCGGGGATCCGAGCCATGTCACGCCCCAGTGTCCGGTAGATCTTGTCATAGACCACTCGTTGATTGTTGATCAGTCAGGTTCAGAGTCCTCAATAAATACGAATCGTGAACATGAAATGACACGAAATAGAGAGCGCTATACCTTCCTAAAATGGGCACAAAAAAATTTCCGTAACTTGACCGTGATACCGCCTGGTAAGGGCATATGCCATCAAGTGAATCTGGAATATCTATCACACGTTGTTCGTGTAGACGAAAATGGAGTGTTAACACCAGATACTGTTATAGGAACCGACAGCCACACGACTATGGTAAATGGGTTAGGCGTGCTTGGTTGGGGAGTCGGCGGCATTGAAGCTGAAGCCGTAATGTTAGGTCAGCCGATCAATATCGCTGTTCCACGTGTTGTCGGCGTGCGTCTTGACGGACAATTGCGTCCAGGGGTTACTGCAACTGATCTGGTTTTAACGATTACAGAAAAGTTAAGGTCCCACGGAGTGGTTGGTAAATTCGTTGAGTACTATGGTTGTGGCTTAGCGCACTTATCTGTGGCAGACCGTGCTACGCTTGCCAATATGGCTCCAGAGTATGGCGCTACATGTGGTTTTTTCCCGATTGACAAAAACACAATTGCCTATTTAACGCTGACAAACCGCCCCTCATCACTGATCGAGCGAGTGCGTGCTTACGCTCAAGAGCAAGAGCTATGGTGGGATACAAACAGCTTCTCACCTGAGTATGATGAAGATGTTGTAGTGGATTTATCTGCAATTGTCACTTCAATAGCAGGCCCCAAACGACCTCAAGATAGACTCAACATCAGTGCAATTAAACAAGCGACTCTTGATCAATGTTCTATAGAAGGTGCCTCAAACTCAGACCCGTCAGGCTCATCTAGACACTTAAAGCATGGTGATGTTGTCATTGCAGCCATCACCTCATGCACTGACACATCGAACCCTGCTGTTATGCTGACGGCGGGGCTGGTTGCTATGGCAGCAGTAAAAAAAGGGTTGTCCGTTCCTAGCTATGTCAAGACTTCTCTCGCACCCGGCTCATTAACTGTCGCTCGATATCTTAATGATACGGGCCTGCAACATTACCTCGACCTATTGGGATTTAACCGAGTTGGATACGGCTGCACAACATGCATTGGTAACTCTGGCCCACTGAAAAAGAATCTTGAAACCGAGATCTTGGAGAGAAGCCTGAACGTATCGGCAGTACTATCAGGCAATCGAAACTTTGAAGGCAGAATACACCCCTCTGTTAACCTAAACTGGCTTGCCTCGCCGCCATTAGTCGTCGCGTTCGCGTTAGCGGGCACGACCTGTATTGACTTAGAAAACGACCCGATTGCTATCAATGATAACAATGAACCTGTCTATTTAAGAGATCTTTGGCCAAGCCAAACCATGCTGAATGAAATGCTGAATCAAGTAGATAAGAGCCACTTTCGATTGAGCTACGACAACATTAGTAAAGGTGATGAAAGCTGGGAACAATTGTCGATGAAAGACAGTCCCTGCTACCCATGGGACGAATACTCCACGTACATACAACGCCCTCCGTTTTTGGAAATACCACCGCCGACTTTTCCTGTTGAATCAGCGCGTATACTAGCCATTTTAGGGGATTCAATTACAACCGACCATATTTCACCCGCGGGGCGCATTTCAGAACATAGTCCGGCGGGTCATTATTTGCTTTCAAAAAACATTCGCCCAGAAGAGTTCAATAGTTACGGAGCACGCCGAGGAAATCATCACGTCATGGTTCGTGGGACTTTTTCCAATATACGTTTGGAAAACAAAATCGCCTTCCCGACCAGAGGCGGTGTCACGCGATATTACGGCGATACCAAACTGGATAACTGTAACATGTCGACGACTGAAAATGCTCCTCCAGTCATACCTATTTTCGACGCGAGCAGAAGGTCAATCGAGCTTCACGTCCCGTTGGTAATATTTGCTGGCAAAGACTATGGTTCAGGTTCTAGCCGGGATTGGGCTGCAAAAGGATGTTTGTTATTGAATGTAAAAGCGGTCATCGCGGAATCCTTTGAACGGATTCATCGCAGTAATCTGGTCGGTATGGGCGTATTGCCACTGCAACTAACGAGACAAGGTGAATTCGATGCACTCGTCCTAGAAGGTAATGAGACGGTTTTTATCGCGCCAAATGAATCTCTTAAGCCCTTACTAGAGCTAAACATTATCGTCGTAACCGACCGAGGTTCAGAGCATATCATTCCCGTTATTGCACGCATCGATAATCCAAAGGAGCTAGAATATTTCAACTCGGGAGGCATTCTCAAGTATGTCCTCAAACAGTTAGAAATGAATATGCCGATAGCCTAATAGTGCTCTGCGCCTTTAGCGTCGGATTATCTAAGTTTAAGAAAACGTACAAGAGGACTTTGTGATTCGAGATCTATTTAAAACAGGTTCATTTCGGTCTACTTAATGCAATTGCCGACCCGCAGCGCAGCCAACCGTTTCGCCATGTTTGCCTGAATACGATCCATGCTCCGCTACGGGCACTCACACGCCATTTCCTACCATGGCATGATGGAGAGCTTAGGTTCCCGTTAATCCAACATGAACTGTAACACTTTCAGACACCACTGGATGGAAGAAGTGGCCCCCGATTTTCGGACATGACTTTAAGTGGTCGATCTGTTTTGATAGTACCCAACAATACAGGGACAGATTATGACTAGAAAACGTAGAAACCACTCTCCTGAGTTTAAAGCTAAGGTGGCACTCGATGCCGCTAAAGGCGATAAAACCGTCGCTGAGTTAGCTCAGAAATACAACCTGCACGCTAACCAAATCTCGACATGGAAAAAGGAGCTGCTTGAAAACGCAGCCATGATTTTTGCCACCGAAAATCACACAGGAAAAGAGAATTCCGAAGAAGTGGACAAACTTCACGCCAAGATCGGTCAATTGACCATGGAAAATGATTTTTTGGCCAAAGTGCTCGGTCGTTAGACCGAGCCCAGCGAAAGAGTTCGCTGGTTAAATCCACCCCATTGCCGATAAAGCGCCAGTGTGAGCTGCTCAATATTGCTCGCTCT
>NZ_JZAM01000369.1:0-414 GCF_000960595.1 Vibrio sp. S234-5 | reverse complement strand
GCCAAAGGCGATGCATTCCGAACGTCGCGGCTGGGTAGAAACGCGCCTTTAAAACCATGATCTTTCACCGCGCCCCACGGCAACAGGCATTTGAATTCGAACTTATACTTTTGCTCATCACTGTTTGTGATCGTCTGAGATTCAAACGACGAGTTGTTATCTCCTTGCTCACCTAAGTAATAGGGACTGTCATTAAAACGAGCTTGGTTCATCTGAGTACTGAACAGCACATTGGGAGAGAGCGCATAATTAAATGCAGCGAGGAAACCAATATGGCTGTCTTTCTCCGAATACAGCCCCATACCAAATAGTGCATCTTGAGGCTGACCAATCCCTTTAGCAACCCCTGCGTCTCCAACGGTACTGCCCAACGTATCGGTACTGAAATAGAACGTGACAAAGGCTGAGTCTTTC
>NZ_JZAM01000368.1:0-407 GCF_000960595.1 Vibrio sp. S234-5 | reverse complement strand
GTGAATTACGGATCCCATCACGCTCAAAGTAGTTGCGATAATCGCCAGAATTGGTAATGGCCATATCGCCCGGCTCAATTAATTCTTGAATCGCCCGATCTTCAACAGAAGTTTTCTCGACAGCAATGCGCCACGGAATACCCTCACGGTTGACGCCTTTTAAACGCAACACCCCGCCCACTTCAACCATGTAGATGTTAATGCCTTGCGACTGAATGTAATCGGCCACCACTTCGACCCCCCAGCCTTTAGCATTGGTCGAAAGATTCACATACAGGTTGGGCAATGTTTTTGTCAGTTGATTGCCGTGGACGGATAATTGGTTATTGCCTGTTTTGGATTTAAGATGTGCGAGTTCAGCATCTATCTCTTATATGCCTCTGCGGCTGCCGGCGAATGGCGCGGAG
>NZ_JZAM01000367.1:0-414 GCF_000960595.1 Vibrio sp. S234-5 | reverse complement strand
CGTAACGGTATGTTGGTGATCATAGACGCGTGCTAACGTTCTAAACAAATAATCTATTGATTATCTCACTTTTGATAATTATGTAAGTTGGATGATATTTTATATTAGTACTTACGATGATCAAGCTAAACATATCCACCTCTCTATTCGTCGGCGTCGTCAGATGTGTATGAGAGACATATACAATACCAAATTTCGGGATTTCCCTGACTTGTTAAACGACTCTCGTGTTCAATGGGAACAATGCGAAGGCGCTGCATCTCAAATTGTTGAGCGATTTCTTTAATATCTTTCTTTGTCATCATCCCTTTTGGATCTGTTCCATACTGCATCTACTTTCCCTCTATCTTCTCGGTAATTTTAAACTGTCCGACACTAACCCAACCTATAGAGCCGTCAGGATAACGAATATGC
>NZ_JZAM01000366.1:0-415 GCF_000960595.1 Vibrio sp. S234-5 | reverse complement strand
GCATACATTGACCTAAGCTTCTGATTAATCTCATCATTAATAATGAGATGACGATTGGTTCGCAAGAACACAAATAGCTTGCCAGTCTGCTTTAACTTTTGGCAAATAAACTGCTCTTTTTTTGAAAGAGCAGTAGGTGGTGCCCAGTTTCTAGAATTAGACATAATCAATCAGTTCATGAGTTAACAATACTGTGTATTTGATCATGTTTTGGGGCTAAAGTCACTGTATGTTTTTTAAACTGATCGGTGCTCTAGGTTCTAGGAAGAGCGAGGAAGAGCTGGAAAAGAAGGCTCTAGCTGCTAGGATTCTAGGTTCTAGGAAGAGCGAGGAAGGGCGGGGAAAAGACGGATTCTAGCCACTAGCTATCTCTAATACACATCTGACGCAGACGAAGAATACAGAGCCTTATACA
>NZ_JZAM01000365.1:0-416 GCF_000960595.1 Vibrio sp. S234-5 | reverse complement strand
GAAGATGGCCACATGACGGCAAAGCTTTACGATATTTACGAAGAGCTTGCTAAAGGTGAAGTCGGCCTAATCGTCACAGGTTACGCCAATATCGTTGAAGAAGAAAAGCCCAACGCAGGGATGATGGGTATTTACAACGACTCTTTCATCGAAGAATACAAAAAGCTCACAGAACTGGTTCATCAGTACGATTCTAAAATTGTGATGCAAATTGCTTATGGCGGTACTAAAACCACCTACAACGTCGGTGAGCGCGTGATTTTTGCACCGAGTGATGTGCCTGAGCGCGGCACGAATACTCAAGGCAAAGCGATGACGAAGGATGAAATCGACTACATCGTAAAAGCATTTGCATTAGCGAGTAAACGAGCTCAAGACGCCGGTTTTGACGGTGTTGAGATTCATGCCGCGCACAC
>NZ_JZAM01000364.1:0-417 GCF_000960595.1 Vibrio sp. S234-5 | reverse complement strand
CCTTGAGGACATTGAGCGGCGTTTCATCCGCCTGACCCACCACTTGCTCGAGTAGGTGCCCTTTCAAAGCTGCGTAAAGTGTAGCGAACTTCTCACTGACTTGGATAATCCCCCGTGCCATCGTGGTTCGTGAGAGTTCGATACCCGATTGGGTAAACAGGGATTCTGGGCGGTAAAGTGGCATCGCGTATTGGTATTTGCCTAGGATGATATTGGCCAGCAAGCTTTCTGTCGCGAAGCTCTTAGGGCTACTGCTTCGCAGCGCTGGCTTTTGAACAACGTGGTTTTTGTCTTCTGATTGCTCGCATTGGCGACAAGCATATTTAGGACCAACATATTCCTACGCTTTGAGTAGCGCTGGAGTGAACTCACGTTCATCGCTACAGTCTTCACCGATTTTATGCAGTCTATGTTGGG
>NZ_JZAM01000363.1:0-392 GCF_000960595.1 Vibrio sp. S234-5 | reverse complement strand
GTATCTGATAGCCCAGTTAGCTCAACTGTTGGATGTCGACTTAATTGCAGAAGGCGTAGAAGACGACAGGGCGTTAAATAAGCTTATCGACATGGGTTGCCATTATATTCAAGGCTACTTCTATTCTCGCCCACACAACGTCGATGAATTGGTACACATGATTAACGATAGACAAGTCAAACGCGCATAAAAAAGACCAAGCAATTGCTTGGTCTTTTTGTTTCGATTAAGAGCCTAAACAGCTATAAAACCGCTTTCTCTTTGTTTTTTAGCAGCTTATCCATTTCATCTCGATTCGCGATGAAGGTTGCCATCTCCTTCTTAGGAACAGAGCTCGCCATCGGAATATTCGCGCGCATCGCGTTGACAGGGCGTCCGTACTCGATCAATTC